>DAOKZF010000134.1:1458-1773 GCA_035325785.1 Miltoncostaeaceae bacterium | reverse complement strand
ATTCAGCGGTGACGGGGTCAGCTTCCACGCTCTGCGTGCCCGACGCGCGGGGGCAACGCGCCACATCGACCTGCACATGGTGGTGCCGCCCGAGACGACCGTCCGGGCCGGGCATGCCATGTCCGGTCGGGTGAAGGCCGCCCTCCGTGCGGCGGTCGGGGAGGCGGACATCCTGATCCACCTCGAGGACCACGCCCGGGCCGATTCGCCACGCGCCATGCCGGAGCCGGGGCTCGATCCCGGACGCCACGAAGGCAGGAGTTTTTAAGTCACCCGCGTCTGACCGATTCCGCCACTCCAGCGCCCGCTCAGATT
>DAOKZF010000134.1:0-1448 GCA_035325785.1 Miltoncostaeaceae bacterium | reverse complement strand
CCGATCAGCGGGCGAAGCTGGCGGTGCCCGGAGTGCGGTCGATGGCACCAAAGCGGGCGCCCTCGACCGCCTGCGCCCATTCCTCATCGACCGGTGGCCAGCGCTCGAGCAACGCCTCGTGACGAAAGTGGCGCATGTTCTCGTCGCGGGCAACCAGGGTGCGCCGTCCCTCCATCACATCGGAGCTGATCTTGCCCTGAGAGTGGCCGGGTTCGCGCGCCATGCCCCCAGTCTAAGCCATCACCTCAAGAATTGATACGTATCACCGAGGGCACCGAGCGACGCCATCGCCACCCCATCGAGCAGGTCGCGTTCGCTGACCATCACCTCGTCGGCCCCCATGACGTCGAGCACACCGGCCAGGATCGCGGCGCCGGCGGTGATCACGTCGGCGCGCTGGGGCTGCAACCCTGGCAGGGTGCGCCGACGCTCCGTCGGCAGGTCCACCAGAAGCGCCAGCAGTTCGCCGACGCGCCTGCGGCTCAACCGATGACGATGCACTCGCCGCGGGTTGTAGCCTCCCAGGTCGATCGCGGCCAGGCCGGTGGCCGTCCCGGCGACCGCGATCGGGTAACCGAAACCCCCAAGGGCCGCCCGCACGGGAACGCAGACGTCCTGAACGTCGGCGCTCACCCGCGCGAGTTCCGCCGCGCTCGGCGGGTCGCTGGCCAGGCGCAGCTCGGTTTGGCGAACGGCACCCAACTGCAGACTCACCGCCGCCCGGCGCACGCCGGCGGCACCGCTGACCAACTCGGTGCTCCCCCCACCGACGTCCACCACCGTGATCTCGCGCCGGTCACCGACCGCCAGGGACGCACCGGCGAACGCCAGACCGGCCTCCTGCTCACCGCTCAGCACATGGCAACGGGGCCCGACGCGGCGCTCCAACAGATCCAGAACCCTCACCCGGTTGGGTGCGTCGCGCACCGCGCTGGTGCACACCGCCACGGTGCGCGCGGGCGAGAAGCGACGCAGGCGTTCGGACCACAAATCGAGGGCCGCCGCCAGACGCGCGAGCGCCCGCTCGTCGAGAGAGCCGTCCGGTCCGGCACCGCGACGCAGGCCCACCACCAGGGTGTAACGCGCGCCGCGCGGCCCGTCGGCGTCCATCCCCTCGCAGCAGAACAACCTCAGCGAGTTCGAACCGACGTCGAGCACCGCCAGGCGCTCATCGTTCATCTGATGTGGCTGTGGAACGGGTCCCGCACGGCGTCCATCACGTCACGAAAATGACCGTGAAGCACCGCCAGCACCGCGACGCGGGCGCGCAGGTCGGCGACGGCCGCCCCGAGTTCCGCGGCCCGGTGCGGCGCGGCCTCGACCGCCGCGTTCAGCCGATCGACCCGTTCGTTCAGAACCGCGCCCGCACCCGAGAGCTCGCCGGCCGCCGCGCGCATGGCCCGATACATCCGCACTCCGGTGACCAGCAGGCTCACGATGCCCGCGAG
>DAOKZF010000133.1:4348-5152 GCA_035325785.1 Miltoncostaeaceae bacterium | reverse complement strand
CGTTCTGGCGGTGGGGGGGAGTCTGATCGTGGTTCTGCCGGGTCCCCCGTGGGAGCTGCGCCAGATGTGGGAGGCCGCCGCCACCGGGCTGCCGGCCCTCGCGGCCCTGTGGGAACGGGCCGGCGGCGGCCGGGAGCGGGTGGTGCGCCTCCACGGGATCGGGGAGTCGCAACTGGTCGAGGTGCTCGACGATCCCGCCGCACCCAGTCGCCAGCTGATTCGCCTGGGGATCTGTGCCCGCGATGGAGAGCTCGAGCTGACGATGCGTGGCCGCGATCAACCGGTGGATGCCCTGATCGACCATCTGCGCGCATCCCTGGGTGAGCGATTGTTCAGCGACGACGGTCGTACGGTTGACGCCCTGGTGGCGGGGGCCCTGCGCGCGCGGGGCGAAACCCTTGCGGTGGCCGAGTCGTGCACAGGCGGCGGTCTGGGCGCGCGCATCACCGCCCAACCGGGGGCATCGGACATTCTGCGGGGCGGTGTGATCGCGTACGCGAACGAGGTGAAGCGAGCGTTGCTGGGGGTCCCGGAGGAGGTGCTCGCCACCGATGGGGCGGTTTCCGCACGGTGCGCCTGCGCGATGGCCTCCGGCGCGCGGGAGGCCCTGGGCTGCACCTGGGCCCTTGCGACCACCGGGATTGCCGGACCGGGTGGTGGCAGCGACGAGAAGCCGGTCGGCCTGGTGTATGTGGGGCTGGCCGGGCCACACGGAGTCCGCGTCGAACGCCACCGGCTGCGGGGCGATCGCGAGGAGGTCCGCCGGCGGACGGTCGCGTGTGCCCTGCATTTGTTGCGGCGGGA
>DAOKZF010000133.1:0-4338 GCA_035325785.1 Miltoncostaeaceae bacterium | reverse complement strand
ACCGCCGGTCTCCCGGATTTCGGCACGATTGGGTGCGCCTCTTGGCGCATTCCCTACGAACGGGTGTTCGCTTCCGGCCGACGCGGTCTCTAACATGGTCCTGTCAGCGGGGACCCGGCACGAGGTCGTCCGCCGTGATCGCAACACACCGGCGCCTGAGGGAGGCCCAGATGGAAAAGAACGAGGCACTCACGTCCGCGATGTCGCAGATTGAGCGCCAATTCGGCAAGGGCGCCATCATGCGGATGGGCGACGCACCGCTCGCCGAGGCCGAGTCGATTCCGACCGGGGCGCTCTCGCTCGATCTGGCGTTGGGTATCGGCGGCCTACCGCGCGGCCGAATCGTCGAGGTGTACGGCCCCGAGAGCTCCGGTAAGACCACGCTGGTCTATCACCTGATCGCCCAGGCGCAGAAGCGAGGCGGTCTGGCGGCTTTCATCGACGCCGAGCACGCGATGGACCCGGCCTACGCCAAGCGGATCGGGGTGAATGTGGACGAGCTGTTGCTCTCCCAGCCCGATCATGGCGAGCAGGCGCTCGAGATCGCTGATCTGCTGGTGCGCTCGGCCGCCCTCGACGTGGTGGCGATCGACTCGGTGGCCGCCCTGGTGCCCAAGGCGGAGATTGAGGGAGAGATGGGGGACACCCACGTCGGCCTCCAGGCGCGCCTGATGTCGCAGGCGCTGCGCAAGCTCGCCGGCACCCTGAATCGGGCCGGCACCATCTGCATCTTCACCAACCAGCTGCGCGAGAAGATCGGTGTGATGTTCGGCTCGCCCGAGACCACGCCGGGTGGTCGGGCGCTCAAGTTCTACGCCTCCGTGCGCCTGGACATCCGGCGTATCGAGACCCTCAAGGAGGGCTCCGAGGCGGGCGGCACCCGCGCCGGGGTAAAGATGGTAAAGAACAAGGTCGCCCCGCCGTTCCGCCAGGCGGAGTTCGACATCATCTACGGCGAGGGCATCTCCCACGAGGGGAACCTGCTCGACATCGGGGTCGAACGGGGGCTCGTCCAAAAGAGCGGTGCCTACTTCTCGTTCAACGACGAGCGCCTCGGTCAGGGCCGCAACGCCGCGCGCGCGTTTCTGCGCGAGCACCCCGACGTGGCGGCGATCCTCGAGGGGCAGATCCGGGCCGATGCCGGCCTGTTGGGCGACGGTCTCCAGGTTGACCCCGAGACCGGCGAGGTCCAGGAGGAGGCGGTCCTGAGCGCCAAGTAGGCCGAACGCACCCCGGTCGGCCGCGGTATCCACGCGGCGGCCGACCGGGGACGCCCCTGTCCGTTCCGGCTAGACTGCGTGATCGTGCGCTATCACCTCACCACTTTCGGCTGTCAGATGAACGAGCACGACTCCGAGCGCATGCGCGGGGTGCTCGAGGGCATCGGCTATCAGCGCGCCCAGACGCGCGATGACGCCGATCTGATCCTGTTCAACACCTGCACCATCCGCGGTAGCGCGGACGAGCGTTTCATGGGCAACCTCGGCGACGCGAAACGCGTCAAGCGCCTGCGCCCCGACGCCATCGTGGCGGTGGGCGGTTGTTGGGCCCAGAGCCAGAAGGAGCGGGTGTTCGAGGAGTTTCCCTTCGTCGACATCGCCTTCGGCCCGGGCGAGGTCTCCCGCCTCGGCGAACTGGTCGCACGGGAGCGTCTGGACGCGGTGGGGGCCTTCTCGTTCGATGGGGCGTTCAGCGGCACGCTGCCGGCCGTGCGCGAGCGAGACCATCAGGCCTGGGTGCAGATCTCGGTCGGTTGCAACTGCGTGTGCGCCTACTGCATCGTGCCGACGGTGCGCGGACGCGAGCGCAGCCGCCCCTTCGCCGAGGTGGTCGCCGAGGTCGAACGCCTCGCCGGCGAGGGCGTGGTCGAGGTCACGCTGCTGGGGCAGAACGTGAACTCCTACGGGC
Organism: Miltoncostaeaceae bacterium; assembly: GCA_035325785.1. Classification (GTDB taxonomy): domain Bacteria; phylum Actinomycetota; class Thermoleophilia; order Miltoncostaeales; family Miltoncostaeaceae; genus JAVJSF01. Next base: position 2,430 of record DAOKZF010000133.1, on the reverse strand, counting down.
GCGACATCCCCCGCCCCGAGCGGGCCACCTTCGCCGAGTTGCTGCGGGCGGTGGCGTCGGTCGACGGCATCCGCCGCGTGCGCTACACCAGTCCGCATCCGAAGGACATGCGCGCCGACGTGATCGCCGCGATGGCCGAGTGCCCCGAAATCTGCACGCACCTGCATCTGCCCGCGCAGTCGGGAAGCACCCGCATCCTCAAGGCGATGCGCCGCACCTACAGCCGCGAGCGCTACCTGGACTTGGTCGGGCGCCTGAAGGACGCGATTCCCGACCTCTCGCTCACGACCGACCTGATCGTCGGCTTCCCGGGCGAGACGGAGGAGGACTTCGCCGAGACGATGAGCCTGGTGGAGGAGGTCGCCTACGACGGCGCCTACACGTTCCTCTACTCGCCCAGGCCGGGGACCGAGGCCGCCGAAAAGTTGCCCGATGATGTGAGCGCCGAGGTCAAGCGGGAGCGCATCGGCAGGTTGGTCGAGTTGGTCCAGCACACCGCCACCGAGCGGGCCGCCCGTTTTGTCGGATCGACCCGAGAAGTGCTGGTTGAGGGCCCCTCGCGCACCGATCCCACCCGCCTGCGGGGCCGCATTGAACAGAACATCACCGTCAACTTCCGCGGGTCGTCCCACCCCGGCGAGTTCGTGCCGGTCCGCGTCACCTCGAGCACGTCGACCACGCTGACGGGCGAGCAGGTGCCCGTCGCGGCGGAGGCGCCGACGGCCTGATGGGTGGCGGGAGCGGTCCGCCGCCTCGGGTCCTCGCGATCGTCGGGCCGACCGCCTGCGGCAAGAGCGCGGTGGCGTTCGGCGTGGCCCGGGCGCTCGGGGGTGAGTTGGTCGTGGCCGACCCCTTTCAGCGCTACCGCGGGCTGGAGATCGCGGCCGACAGCCCCTCGCCCCATGAGCGTGAGGCCATCGCGCACCATGGGGTCGGTGATCTCGCCCTGACCGAGCGCTCCGACGCGGCGAGCTTCTCCGAGATCGCTCACCGGGCCATCGATGGTGCCCTGGCTCGGGGGCACGTGCCCATCGTCTCCGGCGGTACCGGTCTCTACGTGCGCGCAGCGCTGGCCGACCTCGACTTTCCGCCGGAACCCACCGCGCAGGTGCGGGCGGCCGCGGACGAGGCCGTCACCCGGGACCTGGCCGGCGCGGCGGCGGAGGTCGCCCGACGCGATCCCGCCCGTGCACACAGCCTGGACGAGCGCAACCCGCGGCGCGTGGCGCGCGCCCTGGCGCTGGTGCGCAGCGGAGTCGCCCCGACAACCCCGTCGCGGCTGTGGAGCGGTCACACCCGCCACCCGACGTTGATCGTCGGTCTTGAGCGTCCCCGGGAGGAACTCGATCGGAGGATCGCGGCCCGGGTGGAGCGTGAGCTGGCGGACGGATTGGTCGACGAGTTGACCCGCGCCCTGGCGGTGCCGGGCCTGGCGCGCGAGCCACGGCAGATCATCGGTATGCGCGAGGTTGCCGCCATGCGCGCGGGCGATCTGGATCCGAGCGATCTGGCCGAGCGTCTGACCGTCCGCACCCGCCGACTGGCCCGCAAACAGTTGACCTGGCTGCGCAAGACTCCGGGCGTCACACCGCTTGATCTGGGCGACGCCGACTCGGCGTCGGCCGTGGCGCGGGTGGTCGCCCTGTGGCGGGTCGCACAACGAAATCGAGGATGATGTCCGCAACCGTGCATGAGACGCATGGCGTCCCAGATCTGGCGGTCCGCCTGCTCAGCTCCGAGGCCTCGGTGCCGCGGCGCGCCCATCCGGGTGATGCCGGGCTGGACCTGGTGGCCGCCGAGGCGGCCCGTTTGGCCCCGGCGGGAGGGCGGGGCGCCGTGCGCACGGGCATCGCGGTGGCGATCCCCCACGGTTACGCGGGGCTGGTGCTCCCCCGTTCGGGGCTGGCGGCCCGCCACGGGGTCACCCTCACCAACGCCCCCGGGCTGATCGACGCCGGCTACCGCGGCGAGCTGATCGTGCTGATGATCAACCACGGCGACGAACCGTTCGACGTGCGCGCGGGCGACCGAATCGCCCAGTTGGTGATCACACCCGTCTCCCTGTGCACGGTGTCGCCGGTCGAGGAGCTGCCCCCCTCCGACGGACGGGGCGCCGGGCGCTTCGGTTCGACCGGTATGTGAACGACACATCACGCCGACCGGTCGCCGCCCTCAACATGTGACACCGGCGATCCGATCACAGGTTCGCCCGGATCGTGCAACCGGTGTCGGGAGTCGCGTCTCGGTGGTGATGTGCGGGTGCGGCGGCATCGTTGGCGGGGTTGAATCGTCCGCCGCATGCAGCCCCGGGGCAGGGCGATGGGGGAGAGCTCGCGGCGGGACGCACGGCGGAACTCGGTTGAGGGTGGGCCGTCCGCGTCAACCGACGCGGACGGACCACCTCGCCACTACCGCGGGGCGATGTAGGGC
>DAOKZF010000132.1:0-5182 GCA_035325785.1 Miltoncostaeaceae bacterium | reverse complement strand
TCGCCCTGGCGGTGGCGGTGATCTTCGACGCCTTCGCGGTGCGCATGCTGTTGATCCCGGCCCTGATGTACCTGATGGGCGACCGGGCCTGGTGGCTGCCCGCCTGGCTCGAGCGCATCGTGCCGCGCATCGACATCGAGGGCGAGAACCTGCAGCGCGTGGGCCCCGCCTCGCCGGTGGCCGCACCCCGGTCGGGGATGGCCCCCGGGCGGGAGGAAACCGAGGGGGCCTGATCGGTCGACCGCCGTGTGAGCGACGCAAAGACGCCCTGGGGAGTGCGGCCGGACCGAGATCGGGTTTCGGCCGCACGCCCCGATCGGCAGGATGTCGAGCAACGGCATCCCGGGGGGCGATATGAACGGCGGTATGGGCGGCGGTCGCTGGCGCGGTTGGGTGATCGGCGTCGTGGTTGTCCTGGCGCTGCTGGCGCCGGTGGGCCTCGCGGCCCTCAGGCTGTGGGCGGATCTCACCGTCAACCAGCTGTTCTTCAACAGTCTGGGGATGGGATCGGCGCACGCCACGATCATCCGCAGCTACCTGGTGCTGCTGGTGCTGGGGCTGGCGAGCGCGGTGGTGGTCGGTGCGCCGCTGGTGGTCGTCGGTCGCCGGGTCGCCGGCACCCGCGGGCCCCGGGCCCACGCCTGGGTGGCCGCCGGCGCGGTGATGCTGTTGAGCGCGCTCACCGGGCAGCGCGACGAGTTGTTGGCCGCGGTGAACGCCGTGCCGTTCGGGGTGAACGACCCGGTGTTCGGTCACGACGTCGGTTTCTACGTGTTCGTCGCCCCGGTGGTCGGCCCCCTGATCGGGGCCCTGATCTCCTGCCTGGTGGTCGCCACGATCGCCTCGGCGGCGTTGATGGTGATCGGCCTGCGCGCCCGTCGGGGCTCGCGGATCATCCCCGGCATCGCCGGCATCGGTCCGCTGCGCGTCACCGTGCTCGCCACCCGCGGGCTGACGCTGCTGCTGGTCTACGGTGGGTTGACGCTGTTCACGATCGGAGCGGCCGTCTGGTGGGCCCGCTACGGGGCGCTCACCGGCGACGACGAGCTGATCGCGGGGGCCGGCGAGGCCCGGCGAGCGGTCGGGATCCCCACCCAGAGCGTCGTGGCCGTGGTGGCCATGCTGGTGGGTCTGGGGGTCGCGCTGCTGGCGGTTCCGGCTGTCCACCGGCGCCTGGTGATGGTCACCGGCGTCGGTTGGTTGCGCGTGATGCTGGTCGTCTGGTCGGTGGCCACGCTGGCTCTGGCCGCGCTGGCGACCCCCTGGTGGTTGGTGTTGGTCGTGCCGATCGCCGTCTTCGCGGGTCTGTTGCGCGCCCGGGCGCGGGTCGTCGCCGTCAACCCGGTGATCGGGGGGCTGATCGGTCGCCCCGCCCCGATCTGGTTGCCGATCGCGCTGGGGGCCCTCACGACGATCGTCGGCCTGGCGTTCGCTCCGCTGGGGACCGCGCTGTACGACAACGTGGCCCTGCGGGGGTCGACGCTGCAGGTGGAGGGCCGCCAGATCGCGGCGACGCTCACCGCCACCCGGGCGGCCGCCGGGATCGACGGGCTCACGACGACCGATGCGCGGTATCGGCGCGGCGGGGTCACCCGCGAGGGGGTCGCCCGGGCGGCCGCATCGGTCGCATCGCTGCGATTCCTCGACTACGGCCCGGCGTTGAACGCCTGTCGACGCCTGCAGGCGCTCAACCGTTACTACACCTGCCAGGACGCCGATCTCGATCGGTACACCCGCGCCGATGAGCGCCAGACGATGTTCGTCTTCGGTCGTGAGGTCGACTACGACGCGATCCCCGACTTCCAGCGGCGCCACTTCGCGTTCACGCACGGAAACGGCATCGTGATGGCGCCGGTCAACCGGATCGACTCATCCGGCCGGCCCGACTTCGTGGTCTTTGGCCTCCCGGTTCAGGGGTTGACCCCGCCGCTCACGAGCCCCCAGATCTACTTCGGCGCTCAGGAGAACATGCCGTGGGCGATCGTGAACACCGATCAGCCCGACGGGTTCACCGGGCAGCCGATCACCAACTGGCGGGGAGCCGGAGTGCCGGTGGAGGGCCATCGGCTGGCGATCACCCTGTCGTTGGGTGGACTGCCCTATGTGGGCGGCGGGCGCCGGTTGTGGAACACCCTCGACCGCGTTCAGGGAGCCGACTCACGCCTGCTGATGTACCGCGACATCACGGCGCGGATGAAGCGCCTGACGCCCTTTCTCGTCCCGGACGAGGACCCCTATTTCGTGGTGGCCGACGGGCGCATGTGGGTGATGCTCAACGGCTACAGCATGACCGACCGCTACCCGTATTCGGCCCGCTACGGCGGGCGCAACTACCAGCGCCACGCGGTGACCGCGGTCATGGATGCGGCCAGCGGGCAGACGCGCCTGTACGTCATGGACGACGAGGATCCGATCGTGCGCACCTGGCGCAGGGTCTATCCGGCGCTGTTCACCGACCGGGCGCAGATGCCGGCGGCGCTCGCGGCGCACCTGCGCTACGGCGAAGATCTGTTCGCCTATCAGGCGGCGGTGCTCGGGCGCTTCCATGTGACCGATCCGGACGCGTTCTTCAACAACGACGACGCGTGGGCGCCGACCGTCGAAACGGTCGGGCCGGGAGCGGAGGGCACCCGCATCCTCAGCCCGGCGCGCTACACCTACGCGCGTCTGCCGGGCGCACCCGATGAGCGGTTCGTCCTGGTGCGCTACTTCAAGCCGGCGGTCGCCGGGCGCGGGATCGGTTTCTCCGCCTGGTTGGCGGTCGACAATGATCCGGAGCGTTTCGGGGATCTGTCGGTGGTGCGCTTCACCCCCGACGGTCCGTCGCCGTTGGACTCGGTGGACACCTTCGCCAGCAACGTCGGGCGGGACCCGGAGCTGTCGGCGCAGATCGGGGTGCGCACCGATCAGATCCTGCGCGGCAACGTGATCGTGGTGCCGATCGGCGAGGGGCTGCTGTATGTCCAGCCGCTGTATCTGGACACCAGCGCCGACAGCCTGCCGACCCTCTGGCAGGTGGTGGTCAGTTTCGGTGATGGGCGGATCTCGTACGCCCCGACCTTCCGCGACGCCCTCGCCCGCGCGTTGGCGGGTCAGGTTGCGCCGGACGTGAATCCGGATGATCTGCCGAACGATCTGCGCGCGGTGGTGGACGCCGCGGCGGGGGCCTATGACGCCTATCGCCAGGCGTGGGCCGCCGGTCGCTACGAGCAGGCCGCCCGCGATCTGGCGCGCTTTGAGCGTCTTCTGACGCGGGCGCGCAACCTGGCCAACGGCTGAAGGGGCCGTGAACCGGCGTCTCGCGCTGCGGGACGCCGGTTGCGGCGTGCGGCGCGCCGTGGGATGCTGGACCCGAATCATTGCAACAATCGCCACAAACACGGGCGAGGGAACGGGGGAACGATGCGAGTCAAGGATGCGATGACGCCGCTGCGAACGATGGTCGGCCCGCAACACACGCTCGCACAGGCGGCCCGACGCATGGTCAGCCACGGCACGGGCGCGGCCGTCGTGATCGATCAGAAGCTCCCCGGGCCGCAGATGATCACCGAGCGCGACCTGCTGCGGGCGGTGGCGGACGGGCTCGACCCGGAGAAGGAATTCGTCGAGAAGCACATGACCCAGGCGGTCGTCTCGGCGGCCCCCGGCTGGCCGATCGACGAGGCCGCCATGGTGATGGTGAAACACGGCGTGCGCCACGTGCTGGTCTTCGATGGTTCGGAGCTGGTCGGGGTGCTGTCGATGCGCGACGTCGTCGGCAACGGGGGCCTCGAACCGCTGGCCCGGGCGGTGGCCGCGGTCGGCACCGACTGAGCACCCGGCGGCGACCGCCGGGTCGCCGCCACAGACCGGACCAGCAACGCCCCCGTGACCGCTCTGGGGCGTTGCTCGTCGGGGCGCCGCAGCCCGGATGGTTCCCCGCTCAAGGAGAGCGGGCCCTCGGCCGATAGCAGCGGCGTGAGCGCCTTCACCTTCCGTCTCGACCGAGTCCTCGACCACCGGGTCCGCCAGGAGGATCTGGTGCGCCAGGAACTCGCGGCCGCCATCGCGGCGGTCGCCGCCCAGCAGGAACGGGCGGTTGCCGCACGCCGGCGCGTCGAGGATGAGACGACCGGGTTTCGGGAGCTCGCATCCGGTACGAGCACGCTGGCCGACCTGAGGGCGAAACACCACGACCTGGCGATCGCCCGTGCCCGCGCCGCCCACGAAACCACCGTGGTCGCGCAGTTGGAGGCGGTGGCCGACGAGCGACGGGCCGACCTGCTGCGCGCGAGCCAGGACCGCGAGGCCCTGGCGCGTCTGCGTCGCACCGCGGAGGACCGTCACCGCGCCGAAGAGTTGCGGGTGGAGGCCAACGCGTTGGACGAACTTGCCCTGCGCCGCGCCGGTCGCGGACCTCACGCGGCCTGAGCGCAGGAATACCCCGCCCACCACCGAGGAGAAAATCCCATGATCACCGCTCAGCTCGGGCCGCCCATGGCGGTCGGAGCCGGCGGGAATGACGGTGAGGTCACCGGCACCCCCCCCCGGGAGACAACTGACAGCGGAGGCCTGTTCGCCGCCCTGTTCGCGATGAGCGCCGAGTCCGCCGCCGAACTCACACCGCCCGCCAGCGATCCACCCGCAGCCGGACCCCTCATGGGGGAGCTGCCCAGCGAGGCCGACGCCGACGTCGCCGGTCTCACACCACCTGTCGTCGCCGGCCCGCTGGGCGGCGCGTCGCTCTCGGTTATCGCGTCGAGCATCGGGGCGACCACCGAGGCGACCGAGGAGACCGCGCCGGTGGTACGCATGCCGGTCGCTCCCGCGTCGGGAGCATCGGGTGCTCCCAACACCGAAAACGGGACGGCGGGGCCGCCGGCCGGCACTCGGGCATCCGCGATGTTCGACGGTCCGGTTTCGCCGACGTCCGACACCTCGGTGCAACGGCCGACGCCGACCACGCCGGCGGCCCCCGCCGCCGTTCCCGCGCCGGAGGGGGCGCCCTCTCCCGAGCGCCAGGCGCCCGCCGCGCTCGTCACCGTCGCGTTGTCAGCGCGCAGCGAGGGGCGTCCCGCCGCGGCCGCCGCGGTCGCCGGCGAGTCGGTGAGCGCACCGCGCGCCGATGCGTCCGCGGCGCCCGTCTCACCGGCGGGTATCGGCGCTCCGACGGGGATGCTTCAACATTCCGGTGGGCCGATGC
>DAOKZF010000131.1:0-5213 GCA_035325785.1 Miltoncostaeaceae bacterium | reverse complement strand
CTCAGACCGTAGTATCGACAGCCATGCCGCAGTCTGCGAACACGCCGCTCACGAAGTCGGCACCGAAGCTCGCGCATCTATTCGTCGACGAATCGAAGCGTCGCAGCGTCACGTTCGTCTGCGCCCTCATCGCCTCCGGAGACGTCAGCGAGTCACGGAAAGCCGTTCGTCAACTACTGATGCCGGGCCAGTCGCACATCCATTTCACCAAGGAAAGCGACCGCAGACGCAAGATGCTGTTGACCGAGTTCACGAAGCTGCCGCTCCACGCCGCCATCTACGAGGCACCCCAGGGCCTTCGCGAAGTTGAGCAGCGCCGCATCTGTCTTGATGCCATCGCGACCGACGCAGTGGCCATCCAAGTTCGGCATCTCCTGATCGAGCGCGACGACTCACAGAGCGTCCACGATCGGCGCACCCTCTACAAGAGCATCAACCGTCACACGTTCGTGCCGACACTCGAATACCGACTCGTCGGAAAGCGCGATGAACCTCTGCTGTGGGTCGCCGACGGAATTGCGTGGGCGTGGACACACGCCGACTGGCGCCAACGTATCGCGTCCCGCGTGATCGGCCACCGCCGAATCACGTCCCCTTAAAATCGCGAAACCCGGCTCACCAACCGTCCGGATGGCTGCCGGGTCCACTTCCTCGGGCTACTGCCGTCGGCACCGTCATTGTCGGGCATCCGCCGCAGAAATCAAGAGGAGCACACCGAGATCCGGAGGGCCCGTCGCCCCTCCGACCACTCAACAGACAATCGGCGACGTCGAAAACGTCTCCGCGGATACGCAGTTGCGAACAGCGAAGCAACACCTCGCGTCCGGTTGTTCGTGTCCGAAGGCCGCCATCACGACCCCCCGCCCAAACGGGTTCGCCCCATCCGGCCGCCCCGCTACGATCCGGCGAGAGCGTCGTCCCTCGGCCGGCGCACCGCAATCAATCCGGGAGGGACCGTGAGCGACGAGCTCGAGCTGGGACCGATCGACCTGGTGGTGATCGGCTATCCGGCCGGCGCCCCGATGACGGGCGAGGCCGCCCCGATCATCGTCGACCTGGTGGAGCGCGGCATCATCCGCGTGCTGGACGCCACCATCGTGACCAAAGAGGACGACGGCAGCTACAGCGGCATGTCGGTGAAGGACCTCGACCAGGGCAGCATCGGTGGCTACAGCCTGTTCGCCGGCGCCACCAGCGGGCTGATCGGCAACGACGACCTAGCCCTGGTCGCCGAAGAGATGGAGCCCGGCGCGACCGCCGTGGCGATCCTCTACGAGAACCGCTGGGCGGCCCCCTTCTCGACCGCCGTGCGCCGCAACGGCGGCCGGCTGCTGATGAGCGAACGCATCGGCCCCCAGGCCGTCATCGAGGCGCTCGACGCGCTCGACGCCCTCGACGGCTGACCACCCCACCCGCCCGCACACCCGCACACCACCGCAAGGAGCATTCAATGGGATTGCTGCGCACCGCCGGCCGCACCGCCGTGATCGCCGGCACCGCCACCGCCGTCTCCAACCGGGTCAGCCGCCGCCAGGCCGGCCGCTGGTCCGAGCAGGAGGCCCAGCAGCAGGCCGCCGCCCAGCAGGCCGCCGCCCCGCAGCAGGCGGCACCCGCCCCGGCGGGCGACCAGCCCGACTACCTGGCCGAGCTGCAGGAACTGGCCAAGCTGCGCGACGCCGGCATCCTCACCGAGGAGGAGTTCGCCGCCAAGAAGAGCCTGCTGCTGGGAATCTGAACCGCCGCGCCGGTCGGGGCTCCGGACCCCCGAGCCCCGACCGGTCGGCACCCAGGAGCACACGGATCCCGCCCGGTGGACATGTTCGCCGACAGAGCTACGATCCGGTTGCGAGACGCCGACTCACCGTCTGCCTCGCCCAGCCCTCAACCCCGGTGCCCCCGGGGTCGTTGTGCATCAGCGCCCGGGATCCCAGAGGTACGTATGCACGTGCCGTCGCTGGGCGACCTTTCGCCACAACCTGCGGTTCTCGCGCGCGATCGCCGACGTCTTTTCGGTATGACGCAGGCGGAGGTTCAGAAAACCGATCACGTCGGCGGCCTGGACAATCGGACTATTTCGTGAATCAACCCAGCCGATGTCCCCCGAGATGCGTCGCAGGTCGACTCTGTGCCACGCGTCATTATCGCCACGCTGGGCCGCTGACAGATCACGTCCGATGACCTTGTACGTCTCGTCGTGCCGATCGGCATAAATCCGCGCAGAACAGTACGAATCAGATGCGCAGAACTTCTCTGCAACATCGATCAGAACACATGCCATGACCGCCCGATGCGGATGGAATGGGCGTGCATATCGCGTCGCCAACGAAGAGCGCACAACACCCTTGCAAATCACCGAGACAGGTGCGTCTGCGATCACATCGAGCACGTGACCGTAGAGGCGGATTCTCTCGCGCAGAGCCAGGGAGCGCCAAGGCCCGCGCCCATGGAACATATCCGCACCGTGCCGTTCCGCAACCTCAGCGAGGGACGGATGCTCGCTTTTTGCGACATCACGCGCCATGTGAATCGCAGCGGCGAGCTCATCAACCGCGCCGCTTGGGACGACAATGGCAGTTATCCACCATTGATCGCGGTTCAAGCTCTCATCAACGAAAACGGAGAGCACGAAAAACGGAATAGGTGTTCGCTTACGCGTGTCGGGCAGCTCGCACAGTTCGGTCGGTCGAGATACCTATCGTCGAAGAAATCTGCGCGCCAGCATTCGACCTTCGGCGCCCCCTCGCCCGCCCCGCCCTACCGCCCGCCGGCCAGCCCCCGCTCGATCGCGGCGATCAGTTGCGGGCGCAGCTCGGCCGCCGGGATGATCGCGTGCACCGAGCCGACCTCCAACGCGCGCTCGACGCTGTGGATGCCGTCGAACTCGGCCGCCACCTCGCCCAGCATCTGCGAGCGCACGCTCGCGCGCACCCGATCGGCCTCCCCCCGCAACCGCCCGCGCTCCTGCGCATCGGCCCGCGCCAGCAGCGCCTCCTGCTCCACCACCCGCGGATCGGCCTCGGTGCGCGCGTTCACGTCGGCCGCGAACACCACCGCCGCGGCCGGCGCCCCGCCGATCACCGACGCGTACGACCCCTCGACCGCCAGCACCTGCATCCGATCGTTCAACGCCCCCGAGAAGACCACGAACGCGCCGCCGTGGTAGCGCGAAATCAGGGTGAACACGATCGGCCCGTCGAAGTTGACCACCGCTCGGCCGATCTCGGCGCCGTACTCCAACTGCCACTTGCGCAACGACTCCGGTGAGCCGTCGAAACCCGACAGGTTCGCCAGCACCACCAGGGGGCGATTGCCGCTGGCGGCGTTGATCGCGCGGGCCGCCTTCTTCGACGACAGCGGGAACAGGGTGCCGGCGCTCCACTGATCCGGGCCGTCCGCGGGCAAGAAACCATGCCGGTCGATCGGGCGCGACTCGATCCCCAACAGGGTGATCGGGACGCCCCCCAGATGCGCATCGAACACCACCGCGGTATCGGCGTCCGCCATCTGCGCCCAGCGCTCCAGCGGCGGATGATCGGCGTCGATCACCGCGCGCATCACCGAACGAATGTCGAACGGCTTCTTGCGCTCACGGTTCAGCTCGGGCGAGAACACATCGCCCACGGTGGTGAACGTGGTGCCCGGCCCCTCGTGCGGTGCCTCGCGCACGTCGCGCGCAAACGGATCGGCGGTCGGCGCGCGGCGCGGGCCGGCCTCGCCCGGGGCGACGTAGCTGTGCGCGTAGTGGCGCATCAGGATGTCGCGCGCCCCGGCGAGATTCGGCGCCCAATACTGGGCCTGCCCGTTCGGCCCCATGATGCGATCGAACCCGCCCAGGCCGAAGTTGTCCTCGGCCGACACGCCGCCCGAATAGTCCAACGCCTGCTTGCCGGTGAGCACCATCGCGCTGTCGGGCGTCATCACCAGGATGCCGCGCGTGTGCATCAACATGGTGGCCTCGGCGTTCCAATAGGGCTGCGCGCCGACGTTGATCCCGGCCACCACCACGTTGATCTCGCCCCCGGCCTGGGTGAACAGCACGATCCGCCGCAGCGCCGCCGCCACATGATCCATGTTCTCGGTGCCGCTCTCACGCGAGATCTTCGCCCCCGAGGAGAGCGCGAACCACTCCACCGGCACCCCGAGATGCTCGGCCAGATCCAGCGCCGCGATCACCCGCGTGCACTCGGCCTCGGCCAGCGCCCCCAACGCGCGGGTCGGGTCGCCCAACAGGGCCACGCGCACCACACCCTCCGGGTGCTTGGCGGTCGGCGTGCTCACCAGGCCGACCACGATCCCCGCCCCGTTGCGCCCCGCGGGCCGCTCCACCGGCACCAGACACCCGGCGCCGTCCAGATCGTGCTCCACAAAGTGCCCGCCCTCGCCGGCCAGCAAACCGACCAGCTCATACGGGTACACCGCGCCGCGCCGGCGGGCCGCCAGCACCTTGCGCGCGTAGTCGTCGATCGGCGCCAAGGGCTCGCTGGGAGCCGGGGTGATCGCGATGTTCACCCCCTCACCGGGCCGATGAGAGAACCGCAGGGCCAAATCGCGCAGGCCGCCGGTCTCCTCGTCGACCGCCGTGAACCCGATCGACACCTCCTCGATCCCCAACCCGTCGGTCAGCGGCACCAGGCGCCGCGCGACATCGATCAACGCCTCCTGATCGATGTCGAGGGTCGGCCAGATGTACATCAGCACCTGATTCGCCTGCAGTTTGCGCCCATCCGGGCGCGCGGCCCGCTCGCGCCGCAGGTCCTCCAGACAGGCCAACAGCACCCGCTGAACCTCCGGCAGGCCGGTGAGCGTGCCGTCGGGCGCGCGCACGGGAGTGAGGTCGCGCACCTCGGCCAACGCCACCAGCCGCTGGTCGGACGGGTCCCCCGGAGACACGCAATGGAACAGGTGCGTGTCGTCGCCGGACGGACGACGGGTGACCACGAAGTCGGCGATCCGCCAGAAGCGCAGCCGGCGCCAGATCATCGGGTGAAGCCCGCGCGTCGCGCGTTCCTCGTCCATCCCCGCCGGGCCGGCGCGGAAGGTGAACTGACCGGTCTGCCCGTCGGCGAACGCCAACGAGACCACCACGCGGCGCACCCCATCCGGCAGACCCGACCGGGCGATCGCCGCCGAGATCCACAGCGACGCCTCATCCGGATCGACCGGTTCGTCGGCGGCCAGATAGAGGTCGAGCACCGCCCCGTGCGCGTCGGGCA
>DAOKZF010000130.1:0-5276 GCA_035325785.1 Miltoncostaeaceae bacterium | reverse complement strand
AGTGCGCGGGGCGCGTCTCCTGCCCGCGCCCGGGGCCGGCGCGCCCGCGACCTTCCACGGTCGCGATGTCTTTGCGCCGGCGGCGGCGCGTCTGGCGGCGGGCGCACCGTTCTCGGCGCTGGGAGAACCGATCGATCCGCGGTCTCTCGTGGCGTTGCTCCTCCCGGAGCCGCGCGTCGAGGAGGGGCTGCTGGTCGGCGAGGTGGCCGGGCGGGATGCGTTCGGCAACCTGCAGTTGTTCGCCTCGGGTGCTCGGCTGCGTCAGGCCGGATTCGTGCCCGGTGCGCGAATCGGAGTGGAGTGTTGCGGCGCGGTCCACGCCGCGACGGTCGCGCGGACGTTCGCCGACGTGTCCCCCGGTGCCCTGCTGGTGTACCCGGATGCACACGATCGGGTGGCGATCGCGGTGAATGGTGGGGATGCCGCCGCCCGGCTGGCGGTCGAGCCCGGTGAGGAGATCACCCTGCGCCGCTGAGGCGCCGGTGGTCGGTCAGCGGCGCACGTCGTCCAGGGCCAGCGCGGCGTGCACGCGGCGCACCGACGATGCCCGGTTGAGCGTGTACAGGTGCACGCCCGGCGCCCCGGCATCGATCAGCTGGCGGCACAGTTCGCCGGCGGTCGCGACGCCGAGGTCGGTGACCGCCCGGCTGTCGGCGCAGCGGTTGAGTCGGTCGGCGAGCGGGTCGGGGATGTCGGTCGCGTTGAGGACCGTCATCCGTCGCAGACCCTCGGCGCTGACGAACGGCATCACGCCGGGGATCACCGGACGATCGCAGCCGAGCGCCGCCAGTTCATCCACCAGGCGCAGGTAGTGGTCGACGTCGAAGAAGAACTGGGTGATCGCGAAGTCCGCCGCCTCCAACTTCTCGGCCAGGTGGCGCCGGTCCTCGGCGCGGCTGGCCGAGCGTGGATGCACCTCGGGGTGAGCGGCGACCGCCACCGCGAAATCGCCCGGGTGGGCGCGGATGATCTCGACCAACTCGACCGCATGGCGGAAGTCCCCTCGGGGCCGGCTGCCGTCCTGCGGCGGATCGCCCCCCAGGGCGAGGATGTTGTCCACCCCGTGGCGCGCGTAGTGATCGAGCAGTTCGATGATTTCGGCCCGGGTGTGTCCGACGCAGGTCAGGTGTGCCATGGTCGGGAAGGGCAGCTGCGCGTTCATGTCGACCACGATGTCGCGCGTGCGCGCTTTGGTGGACCCGAGCGCGCCGTAGGTGACCGAGGCGAACGAGGGGCCGAGTTCGGTCAGCTCCTGGACGCTGGCGGCAAATTGGCGTTCAGCGTCGGCGTCCCGTGGAGGGAAGAACTCGATCGACCAGGTCCGGCCGGCCGCGAGGAGATCCGGGATCAGGGTCACGATCGAACAGGTTACCCGGATGCCGGGCGGGCGGCGAATCGGCGGGTGGGCTGAACACCCGGGCGGGTCGCTATCGTCCGTGTCCCGTACAACGTACCCGGGAGGTCGGAAATGGACGCCCCGTTTCGCCACATCGCGTGCTGCATCGACGATTCCGACGCCGCGCGGCAGGCGTTGGCCGAGGCGCGACGCCTGAGGGCTTTGGGCGAAGGGCGCCTGAGTCTGCTGCACGTGGTCGAGTTCCCGGTGCCGTACGCGACCGGCCTGGGCGGTTGGGTGCCGAATCCGGTCGATCTGGTGGACGTCGCGCGCGGGTGGCTGGTCGAGGAGACCAAGGATGTCCCCGAGGGAGACCCGATCGTGTTGGAGGGGCACCCCGCCGGTGAGGTCTGCGACTGGGCGGGCGAGAACGGCGTGGATCTGCTGGTCTGCGCCAGTCATCGCAATTTGGCCGCCCGGATCACCCTCGGCAGCTTCGCCCATTACCTGGTGAATCACGCCCCGTGCCCGGTGCTGGTGCTGCGCTCCTCGCCGCAGGGCTGAGGGGTTCGGTCGGTGCGCGCCGGGACGGTGTGAGGCTGCTCCCGGCCGGCCGGAGCTATTCGGTGGTCTCGGCCACCTGGTCCTGATCCGGCGGTTGGTCATCCGCCGGGGGATCGTCGGGCTGGGGTTCGGGGTCAGCCCAGGGAGTGGGCGCGGGGAAGGTCACCGTCAGAGGGAAGATCGGGCCGCGACTGACGCCGCCGCTGGTGTTCAACTCGAGTTGGACCCGCACGGTCACGGTCGATTCGAGGTCGGCCGTCTCGGGGCAGACCTCGACCGGGATGGTTGCGATCGCGTCCGGCGCGACCGGTCGATAACTGGGCACGTCGATGCGCGATTGTCCGCAGTGGCGGATGGGCCGGCCGGCCGCGTTGACGTAGCGCAGGGTTGCCCAGTGGGAGGAGCGTCCTCCCCATGTAACCTCGGAACGATTTCGCAGGCGCAGGCTGACCGTCTCAGACGCGGCTGGGGCGCTCGCCCGTACCGATGACGTGGGGGAAACGAGCACGGCGCGGGCAGGTCGCGGTCGCGGTAGACGGCAGAGGCCGTTGGTGCGTGTCCACCCGCCGTAGATGCGTGCGATCACGCGCGCGTCGGCCGGTTGGGGACCGCAGCGCACCGAGTGGAGGGGTGCCGGGCGACATCCGGCGGATGCGCCGGCCTCCGGGGTCATGATCGAGCAGCGCCCGGACGGGGTGTGCGCCAAACCGAGGGCATGGCCGAACTCGTGGACGAGCAGGCCAAGCCCGAGGGTGTCGTTGGTGGGATCGTCGGCGCCGGCGAATCCCGTCGGCAGCGAGATACGTCCATCGGGGGGATACCCACCGCACGCAGAACCCCCGCAGGGAACATGTTTGACGCGCACGACGGTGATCTGAGCGCCCCGACCGGCGGGCACGAGCGTGAGGCGCAGTCCGGTGGTCGCCCGATTCCAGAGACGGATCGCTTCGCGCACCATCCGCGGGCGGCCGCTGCGATCGCTCACGCTCACCCGTCGGCCGGGCCAACGCGAAACCGTTGGAGGTTCGTCCGCGCGGGCGGCGAGGGTCGACGTCGACCCATGACCGACGCCCGCCCCGATTGCGTGCGGGTCGATCTCGTGTTCCGCGGCGGCCAGCGGGGCCATGCACAGCCAGCCGACGGCAATGGCGATGGCGAGCGGTGCGGTGGTCCGGGCGGCCGACGTGGACATGGCGCGTAGCTTTTCATCCCCCGCGTTGCCTGTCACCCGCCAATGTCGGCCGATGCGGCGCGCGTGCTCGGCGGGCATGTCGTTCGAGCCCGCGGTGGTTTATTGTTGGCGGCACTGCGGAAAGGAGGTGGTCCTATTGCATAGCACCAGCGGAGGTGGCGGTAGCTAGGGGCGTGCCCCTGTGAGCCACGGCAGCCGCGGGGGGCGGCACCAAGCGCCCCGTAGCCAATCCACTGCTGCCACCGGGCCCGGGATGCGTTTCCCGCGTCTCGGGCCTTCCTATGCCCCCATCGTCTAGCGGCCTAGGACGCCGCCCTTTCAAGGCGGTAGCACGGGTTCGAATCCCGTTGGGGGTACTCCACGAAAAGCCTGCATATCGCGGGCTTTTCTCGTTCCTGGGGACAACCGCGCATGTCGTCAGGAGCCCTCAAGAGGCCGCATTTGTGGGCACTCGAGACCACGTGGGGACCACTTAGTGCAGAAAGTAAAGCGATAGAACAGAACGGACGTTCGTCACCACCTGTTGATCGTGCCAGCGGTCGACCGTGGCCGACGCGGGTTCATGGCGTGCGAATGACCAGGTGTGCGAACCGGTGCCGCGCTCGTCCGCTGCCGGCCGACGTGCATGCGATAACAGGCGGAAACGCCAACCAAGACGCACGAAGCGCGCGATACCGCGTCAACGGCGTAACCCTCGGGGAGACGGATGCCACTTGGCAGTCCGTCCATGTTCGGCGGCGCTCCGTCAGGTCACGTCCGTCAAGGTGGTGTACGGGGTGGCGCGTTGATCGGTCGTCATCCTCGTGTGTGGGTTATGCGGTGTGTTCGAGCAGCAGGTCCGTGGTTTGGGGTGTGGGGTTGGGGCGAAGGAGGGCCTCGACGTTCATGCAGCGGCGGGTGTCGGCCCATTCGTCGTGTTGTTCGGCGAGTACGGCGCCGATGAGCCGCAGCACTGATGCTCGGTCGGGGAATGCGCCGACCACGTCGGTGCGACGGCGGATTTCTTTGTTGAGGCGTTTTGGGGGTTGGTCGACCGGATCGGCCCCGCCCAGAGTGAGGTCCACCCGCGCCGGGGGCGGGGGTGGGTGAGGGGCCCCGCCGGCACCACCTGCAGCGCGATCACATGCCCGTCGGCGGTCAGGAAATGCTGGATGCCGCCGTATCCGGGCGTGACCAGGATTCCCGTGGTCATCTTCGGCAACTTGCTGGAACGGGCAAGTTCGCGGCCGGTTGCGGCATCGCGCCACACCACCTCCTCGGCGTCGTAGTCCTTCAGGCCGTGGAAGGTGCGCACGGGGATGTCGGTGCCGATCAACACGCGCGTATCCTGCGGTCCGATCAACGTGGTGAAACTGAGCGTGCGTTGATCCCGCACCCAGGCCGAGGCGAGCGTGCCGTCATCGGCCAGGTCGACCGCGCCCAGTTTGCCCGCGCCCGCGTCCATCACGTAGACACGCCGATTGGCCGGGTCCACCGACACCATCGAGGGGATGAAGCTGTCGCGCGCGCCCGCGTCGGCGAAGGGCTGCAGGTTCGCCACCTGCGAGGAATCGTCCTGACTCACCGAGAAGACGCTCATCGGGGTGGAGGTCGGCGCGCCACCGTTGGTCATGCCGACCACATGGTCGCCGATCACCGCCATGGCCGAGGCCGCCGTCTGCCCATCCTTCAGATAGGGCACCGGCCCCCAGGTGGTGTCCGGCGCGAATTTCCCGTTGCGGTAGGTGTACCGATACAGCTTGGTCGCGCCCGGCAGGTACACCAGAGCGACCCCGTTGCGCACGGTGGTGGTCACCCTGCCGCCCATCATCTCCGGCAGTCGGACCTGCGCCAGCACCTTCAACGAGTGCGGGTCGATCGCGACCAACACCGACTCCGGTGCCGACGAGGGGTCCGGGCATTTCAGGAAGGCGGAGAATCCCTGCTCGGTGCAGCCCGGCTGGCGGTTGACGGTCTTGGCGATGATCGTGCCATCCGGAAGCGCGTCGTAGCCGTTATAGGCCGTGTTCGCCGGGTCGGACCGGCCCGTCGGCAGCGCCGCGCGGGCGATGATCCGGCCGCTATCGGGATCGATCCGGGCGATGTGGTGGCCGTAGATGACGATCACGCCGCCGTCGGCCAGCGTGTTCACCACGCCCGGGTAGTTCCACTCCTCGGTGACGTTGGTGTTGATCAACACCCGCC
>DAOKZF010000129.1:3631-5278 GCA_035325785.1 Miltoncostaeaceae bacterium | reverse complement strand
GCGTTCGGCGAGCGGCCCGCGGGCCTCGACGTCCGCGGCGACCAGCGCCCCGAGGTCAAGGTCGTGGCGTTGCAGCGGGAGCGCGCCGGCATCGAGGCGGGCCAGCTGTAACTGCTCCTCCACCAGTCGCTCCATGCGCGCGGTCTCGCGGGTCATCGCCCCCAGGAACGCCCGCCGGTCGGGGGCGCCGACGCGCTCGTCCTCGAGCAGTTCGAGGAAGCCCTTGAGGGCCGCGATGGGGGTCTTCAGCTCGTGAGAGACGTTGGCGACCAGGTCGCGCCGGGCCCGCTCCAGGCGCAGTTGCTCGGTGATATCGCGCAGGGTGACGACGGTGGAGTCGCCGTCGCGCGCGCGCATGCGGGCGACGTGCACCTCCAGCTCGCGTCCGGCTCCGGTGCGCACCTGCAGCTGTTTCAGGGCGGAGGCGTCGGGGGCGCGCGAGGCGCGCACCGCGTCGGCGATCGCGGGGGGAAGGTCGTCCAGCCGGGCCGATTCGGCCGTGTCGGGCAGCTCCAGCAGTTGGCCGGCGGCGGCGTTGGCCACGCTGACGGTGTCGTCCGCCCCCACCGCGAGCACGCCCTCCATGAGCGAGCCGATCATCGCCCGGTCGCGGTCGCGTTCGTCGGTGATCGCCTCGACGTGCGACTGCAGCCGGGCGGCCATGCCGTCCAGGCTCTCCTGGAGGATCACCAGTTCCTCCGGCACCACCCCCAGCTGGGGGCTGCGCACCGACAGGTCGCCCCGCGAGAGGGTGGCGGCGGTGTGCGCGAGCCGGCGCAGCCGCGAGCCGATCAGGCGGGCCAGCAGCACGCCGGCGATGGCGGCGAGCGCCAGCACCAACACGATCGCCACGATGACCCGTCGGCGGACGATCGCCAGTTCGGGCGTGACCGCGGGCATCGGCAGGGCGGCGCGGATGGAGAGGGCTCCGCCGGTGGGGCCGAGCGTCACGCGGATGGCGGGGGCGATCAGGCGTCCGTCCGGCGAGTACCAGCGCGTTTGGCGGGCGGCGTCGTTGAGGCGTTCGGTGGCATCGCCGCCCAGGGGGTACTGGCGGGTGAGCGGCCCGTTCACCAGCTGCGTCGGCCCGGGGTGGTAGGTGATGCGGATGTCGGCGCCGGTGAGGTCGTTGAGGTTGGCCGCCAGGCGGGTGAGCGCGTCGGGGGAGAGCGGCTCCAGCAGGCCGTCGCTTTGGCGAAAGAGCGCGTCGCGCAGGTTGTTGGCCAGGCGCGTGGATTCGATCTTCGCGCGGTCCTGGCGGATGTTGGTTTCGAGGGTGGGCAGCAGCCCCAGCAGCACCGCCAGGCTCGAGGGGATGCCGACCGCCAGCAGGGCCCCCACCAGCCAGCCCTGCAGGCCGATCGCCCGTGGGCGCACGCGCGGGCGGCGGACGGCCATCAGTCCGCGGCGCTCGGCGCCGGTCGCATCATCGGGTGGCGCCCTCGGCGCCGAAGGCGTAGCCGACCCCGCGGACGGTGCGGATCAGCACCGGCGCGGAGGGGTCGTCCTCGACCTTCTGGCGCAGGTGGCGCACGTGCACGTCGACGGAGCGCAGGTCGCCGAAGAAGTTGCCGTCCCACAGGTGGTTCATGAGTTCCTGGCGGGTGAACACCCGGCGGGGCGATGAGGCGAGCTTATGGAGGATCT
>DAOKZF010000129.1:2779-3621 GCA_035325785.1 Miltoncostaeaceae bacterium | reverse complement strand
GAATTCGGAGTAGGTGAGCGGCAGCTCGCGCCCGGCGCGGGTGGCGGTGCGGGTGGCGCCGTCGATTTCGAGGTCGCCGACGCGCAGCGGGGTGGTGGGGTCGGGGCTGACCCGCGCGCGGCGCAGGTTGGCCTTCACCCGCGAGACCAGTTCGCGGGGCGAGAACGGTTTGGTGACGTAGTCGTCGGCGCCCAGTTCCAGGCCGAGCACCTTGTCGAGCTCGTCGTCGCGGGCGGACAGCATGATGATCGGCGTGGTGTGTTCGGCGCGGATGCGCCGGCAGACCTCGAGGCCGTCGACGCCCGGAAGCATGATGTCGAGCACCACCAGGTCGACCGGTTCGCGGGCGAACAGCTCCAGGGCCTCGTCGCCCCGGGCGGCGGCGACCACGGTGAACCCGGCATCGCGCAGCGCGTATTCGATGATGGTGCGGATCGATTGTTCGTCCTCGACCACGAGGATCCGATCTGACACGCCGGCCGCCTTTCGCTGGTGTTCGCTGCGATGGTAGTCGCCGGGGCGTGGGGCGCGTCGTCCGTCGGTTGGCGGCGCTAACCTGATGGTTCAGTGCCGCGCCAAGGTCCCCCACCGGAAAGCCCCTATCCCGGCCCGCCGCGGGCGGGCGCCTCCGGGGGGGCGCCGACGCCCACACGCCCCACGCCGTCCGCGCCCGTGGCGGCGCCCGGCCCGCACACGAGGACGTCCAGCGCCGGGGGGCGCACCGTCCGCGTGCGTTCGCTGGTGGCGCTGGCGGTGGCCGCCCGGCTGGTCGGCGGCGTCGCGGCCCTGGGCGGCGCCGCGTTGAGCGGCAACCTGGGGGGCGGCGAGACGCGCGTCCAGGT
>DAOKZF010000129.1:0-2769 GCA_035325785.1 Miltoncostaeaceae bacterium | reverse complement strand
CCGGCGCCCGCCGCGGATTCATCGGCGGGAGCGGACACCGGGTCGCCGACCGCCCCCCGCGCGGGCGGCGGCGCCGGTCCGAGTGTGCAGCAGGTGGTGGCCCGCAGCGCGCCGGCGGTGGTGGCGGTGCGCGCCGATTCCGGGTCGCAGGCGCGAATCGGGTCGGGGTTCATCGCCGGCGCGGGCGGGTTGGCGTTGAGCAACGCCCATGTGGTGGGTGATGCGCGCTCGGTGCGGGTGCGCTTTGCCGACGGCACCGAGACGACGGCCCGCGTGTTGGGGGTGGACGAGAGCAACGACCTGGCGGTGCTGCGGGTGGCCGATCCCCCGCCCGGGGTGACGCCCCTGCCGCTGGGCTCGAGCCGCCCTCTGGTGGTGGGCGATCCGGTGATCGCGATCGGCAATCCCTTCGGGTTGGAGCGCAGCGCGACCACGGGCATCGTGTCGGCTGTGGAGGCCTCATGGCCCGACCAGAGGCTGAAGCGCATCATCTCGGCCCCGAACGGCTTCGAGATTCAGAACGTCATTCAGACCGACGCGGCGATCAACCAGGGGAACTCCGGCGGCCCGTTGCTGGACGGCGCCGGCGAGGTGATCGGCATCAACACGCAGATCGCGACCGGCAGCGGCGGGAACGACGGCGTGGGGTTCGCGGTGCCCGCCGACACGTTGCGCCCGGTGGTGAACGCGATCGTGCGCGACGGGCGGGCGGAGCACGCCTGGCTGGGGGTGACCGGGCGGATGGTCACTCCGGCGATGGCCCGCGGTTTGGGGCGTGGTGGGCGTCGATTCGCGCGGGCCGGCGCATGCGGCGGGGCTGCGCCCGACCAGCGGCGCTCCCGATGCCGATGTGCCGCGCGGTGGCGATGTGATCGTGGAGGCGGAGGGGCATCCGGTGAGCGATATGGCCGATGTGAGCCAGGCGGTCGCCTCGCGCGCGGTCGGTGAGCCGCTGCGGTTGACGGTGATGCGCGACGGGCGGCGGGTGGTGCTGTCGGTGCGCTTGGCGGATCGCCCGGATGATGTGGGTATGGGCCGGGTGCACCCGTGAAGCGCGCCGACGCGCCGGAGGCGAACGCGCCCGACGCCGTGCACGCCGCGGTGCCCATGGAGATCCGCCGGGCGCGGGCGAGCGACGCCGAGGCGATCGGGCGGATCTACGACGAGGGGATCGCCGGCGGTATCGCGACGTTTGCCCACGGGGTGCATGACGGCCCGGAGCGGGCCGCCTGGTTGGCCGCCCGCTCGCCGCGCGCGCCGGTGTGGTGCGGCCTGATCGACCAGCGTGTGGTGGCCTGGTCGGCGTTGGCGCCGTTCTCGCATCGGCCGTGGTACGACGGGGTGGGCGAGTACACGGTCTATGTGGCGCCGGATCAGGGCGGGCGGGGGATCGGCAGGCGGATGTTGCGCCGGCTGATCGCCGACGCGCCGGCGTTCGATTACTGGAAGCTCGTGGGGATGATCCTGCAGGGCAACGCGGCCGGTTTGGCCCTGGCGCTGGGCGCCGGCTTTCGGGTGGTGGGCACGCATGTGGCCCATGCGCGCCACGGCGATGCGTGGCGCGATGTGACGGTGGTGGAGCGGCATCTGACGGTCCGGGCCGACCAGGCGCGGGAGAGCCGGTGAGCGCTCGGCGCGCGGGGTGGTTGGTGCGCACCGAACGGATCGGTTACGAGCGCGCGTGGGATCTTCAGCGGCGCATGGTGGCGGCCCGCCAGGCGGGGCTGATTCCCGATGTGGTCTGGCTGTTGGAGCATGAGCCGACGTTCACCACCGGTCGGCATGGCACGCGGGCGGATCTGCGTTGGTCGGATGAGGGTCTGGCGGCGGCGGGCGGGGTGTTTGTGCGGTCCGATCGCGGCGGGCAGATGACCTGGCATGGGCCGGGGCAGATGACGGGCTATGTGATCCGCGATCTGCGCCCGGGCCGGCGGGTGCATGCGTTTGTGGACGCGCTGGTGGAGGCGATGCGCGTGGCGTCCGGGGTGGACGGCGCTCGGGCCGGCGAGGAGGCGATCGGCCTGTATGTGGGCGGGCGCAAGTTGGGCAGCGTCGGCATTCGCGTGAGCGGCGGGGTGACGTTTCACGGGGTGGCGTTGAATCGCGACCCGGATCTGGAGTGGCCGCGGGCGATGATCGGCTGCGGGGCGCCGGATGTGCCGCCCACATCGATCGCGGCCGAGGGGGGCGACCCGGGTCGGGCGCGGGTGGAGGCGGATTTCGCGGCCGCGCTGGCCGATCTGGTGGGGTGGGAGTTGACGTCGGTGCCGCGGGATGCGCTGGAGCGGCGCATGGCGGCGGCCGGGTCAGATCATTGATTCCCAGATGACCAGGGTCTGAACGATCAGGGCATCGTCGTGCGGGTCGCCGCCGACGGCGCGCACGGCATCCACCAGTTCGTCCCAGGTGAGCTCGAGCGGTTCGCTGTCGGGGTGGGCGGCGCGCAGGAGCTCGGCGAGGGTTTCCGGATTGGTGACGGGCTTCAGGTGAGGTTTACCGCCGCGGCGAGGGCGAGGATCAGGATCATGCCGCCGTAGCCGATGTAGCCGGTGGCGAACAGCAGGGCGGCGAGGACCAGCAGCAGCAGGGCGAGCACGCCCAAGGCGACCTTGGTGAGTCCGCCGGCGCCCAGTTCCCACCCTCGTTCGGGCGGGCGGCGCTCGGTCGTCGACGGTTCGCTGGGTTCGCTCATGGGGCGGACGTTAGCGCTTCGGGTTGGCGCGGCTCGCGGGTGGCCAACTGTCCGCAGGCGGCCTCCACGTCGGCCCC
>DAOKZF010000128.1:0-5304 GCA_035325785.1 Miltoncostaeaceae bacterium | reverse complement strand
CATCAAGGAAGGCGACGGCGCCTTCTACGGGCCGAAGATCGACTTCCAGGTGACCGACACGATGGGCCGCTCGTGGCAGCTGGGCACCTGCCAGCTCGACTTCTACATGCCCGAGCGCTTCGACCTGACCTACGTGACCGCCGACGACCGCGAGGAACGCCCGGTGATGATCCACCGAGCGATCACCGGCTCGATCGAGCGCTTCCTGGGCATCCTGATCGAGGACACCGGCGGCGACTTCCCCTTCTGGTTGGCGCCCGAGCAGGTGCGGGTGCTGCCGATCGCCGACCGCCACCACGAGTACGCCCACAGCGTGCGTGCCGCGCTGCGCGAGGCCGGCCTGCGCGCCGAGGTCGACGGGCGCTCCGAGTCGATCGGCCGACGGATCCGCGACGGAGAGCTGGGCAAGGTGCCCTACCTGTTGGTGGCCGGCGACCGCGAGGCCGAGGCTGGCACGGTGGCGATCCGGGCCCGTCACGGGGGCGATCAGGGCAGCGCTCCGGTGGGCGAGCTGGTCGCGCGGCTGGCCGGCGAAGCGGCCGTCTGAGCGCCCCGAGCCGGCCGGTGAACATCAACCCGACGGCCCTGCGCAACGGCGCGATCATCGCGGCGCTGGCGGGCGTCGTCCTGGTGTGGCAGGAGGGCTTCGGCGAGATCACCGGAGCGCTCAACCTGATCCTCAGCCTGCTGTTCATCGCGGGACTGCTGGCCTTCGGGGTGAACTACTTCCGCCGCAACACGCTCGCGTGGCTGGTGCTGAAAACCTGGCAGCGGGTGGTGATCATCGCCTGCGGGGTGGGCATCGTGGCCCTGCTGTTGGTTGGCTTCCCGCTGCTGAGTGGGCGGATCACCCCGCTGGGGGTGCTGGCGCTGATCGCCGCCCTGGTGCTGATCATCATCTGGGTGCTGCGCGAAAGCCGTCGCTTCCGCTGAATCGGCGGTGGCGGGTTCGTTCGCGGCGATTGACAGACGCTTCGAACGGTGGAAGGTTTACAACGTAATCCACCCCTTGGGAGAGCCCATGTCCGACGCACCACCCCCCGCAGGCGACGTTCCCGACATCCCGATCTTCCGGGCGCTCGGCAACCGGCGCAGCATCCGTTACTTCGATGCGTCCCGCACCGTCGAGGATTGGAAGATCGAATCGATGCTGCAGGCGGCGCGTTTTGCCTCCTGCCAGGGGAACATCAACTGCACCGAGGCGATCGTCGTCACCAAGGACTCCGAATACTGGGACGACGTCGAGGAATGCGTCTCGGGCTTCAACGTCCAGATCATCAACCAGAGCTCGCACCTGATTCTCTGGCTGACCAACCTGAACGCGTGGTACGGCCGGGCGGTTGACGGCATCTCCACCGTCTCGCTCAGCGGTGCGACCACCAAGTACCACGGCTGGAACTACGAGTTCTCGATGACGCAGACCATTCCGCGCCTGATGAGCTTTCCGCCGGAGCGCACCGAGAACCTGCTGCGCTTCGAGACCGGTCAGGCGGCCGCCAACGCGATCGCGGCCGGCGTCGGTCTGGGGGTCGGCAACATCCTGATCGCCTTCGGGCGTAAGCCCGGTGGGATCGAGAAGGCCTTCGGCCTGCCGCCCCACTATCGCTTCACGTGGGGTCACGCGGTCGGCTACCCGCTCGAGAACGCCAACGCCGGCGGTCAGCGTCCGCGGCTCAAGTTCGAGAAGCTCTTCCACGACAACGCCTTCGGCACACCGCTGAAGTCGGACCCGGCAACCGTCGCGTTCCTGCGCGAGAAGGGCCTCATCCAGGAGCAGGCACCGCTGCCCGGACGGGTCGAGGAGATCCAGAAGATCGCGGTCGACCACGGGCGCGACCCGGGCATGCTGTTCTTCCCGCGGCGCGAGGTCGAGCGGTTGATGAAGGACGAAGACTGGGATTTCGAGTCGAACTGGCTCAACTACGCCCAGCACGTGCTCGACACCGAGACCGACCTGCCGGACTACCCGGAGGAGATGCGCGAGACGTTCAAGCGTCTGATGGCCGAGCACGGCATCGACGCCAACAAGTTCCTCCCCGCCGAGGACTGAACCGAGCGGACGGCCACCGATGCTCTCCCCGCCCGTCGGCCCGCCGGCCGGCGGGGAGAGTGAGGACAATTCGCCCGCACCACCTCGCGGCACCCTCGCCGCCAGGGCGGTCACCCGACGAGCGGCGGACCACGGCGCGGGCGCCGAACCGAAGGACGCACGATGGGTGAGCGGAGCGACTGGTACCGGCATGAGGACGTGACCGAGTGGGTGCTGCCGCGCATCCTCGCTCGGCGCGCCCAGGAGCACCCCGATCGGCCCTACCTGCGCTACGAGGACGGCCCGTGGCGGACCTACGGCGAGGTGAACACCTGGGCCAACCGGGTGGCGAACGCCCTGCTGGAGCGGGGCCTCACCAAGGGCGAGTCGGTGAGCGTGATGCTCCCCAACTGCGAGCGGTTCGTGCCGGTCTGGTACGGCATCCTGAAGGCCGGCGGGGTGATGAGCTCGATCAACACCGCCTACAAGGGCGATTTTCTCTCGTGGACGATCAACCTGGTCGAGGCGCGCACGATCGTGATCAGCGACGAGTTCCTCGATCGACTCGATCTGATCAAGGCCGAGCTGCCCCATCTGCGCCACGCCATCGTGTGGTCGTCCGGGCGTCGGGTCGGCCCCGATCCGGACACGATCAGCTGGGAGCCGCTGGAGGCGCTGGAGCAGGGCAACTCGGGTGAGCCGGACGGGGTCCACCACTCGTGGACCGACGACGCGCGGATCATGTTCACCTCCGGCACCACCGGTCGCTCGAAGGGCGTGATCAAACAGCACGCCGCCGACTATTTCTCGGCCCGCAGCTCGCTCGAGGCGATGCGGGTTCGCCGCGGGATCAGCCACGAGGCACTGGCCGACGAGGTCTACTTCTCGTGCCTGCCCCTGTTCCACTCCAACGCCCAGGTGCTGTGCGCCTACCCGGCCCTGCTGGCGGGCGCCCGGGTCGCCTACGTGGAGCGGTTCTCGGTCACCCGCTTCTGGCAGCAGGTGATCGACGCCGACGCGACCACCTTCAACTCGATCGGCGCGATGATCTACTTCCTCTGGAACGCGCCGCCGTCCGAGCTGGACCGCACCCACCGGGTGCATTCGGTGATGGCCGCCCCCGCGCCCAAGGACATCTACCAGGGCTTCGAGGAGCGGTTCGGCATCACCTTCGGTGAGGGCTACGGTCTGACCGAGACCGGCGTCGCCACCGCGATGGACCCGACCCGCCCGCCGCGCCTGGGCTCCTGCGGCACCGCCAACCCCGGTTACGAGGTGACGATCGTCGAACCGGGCAGCGACCTGCCGTTGCCGCCCAACACCCCCGGCGAGATCGTGGTCGACCAGAAACTGCCCAACATCATCATGCGGGCCTACTACGGCATGCCCGACAAGACCGCCGAGGACTTCCGCAACCTCAAACTGCACACCGGCGACCTGGGGCGCATGGACGAGGACGGCTACGTCTACTTCATGGACCGGGTGAAGGACTACATCCGCCGCCGCGGCGAGAACGTCTCGTCGATGGAGGTCGAAAAGCAGGTGAGCGCCCACCCGTCGGTGCGCGAATGCGCGGCGATCGGCGTGAAGGCGGGGGAGGGGGCCTCCTCCGAGGACGAGATCATGATCGTGATGGTCGCCGAGGGCGACGCCCCCGACATGGCCGAGTTCACCCACTGGATGGCCGAGCGGATGCCGTACTTCATGGTGCCGCGCTACATTCGGGTGGTGGACGCCCTGCCCAAGACCCCCACCGAGCGGGTGCAGAAGGTCAAGCTGCGCGAGCAGGGTGTCACGGCCGACACTTGGGACAGAGACGCCGCCGGCGTGCAGGTGAAGCGCTGAGCACCGCCGCCACCGAGGCGCTCGGCGCCCTGCAACTGGTCGATGCGGCTCTGCGGGAGCGGTACCCGGATGGACGGGTTCCGCATCCGCTGGCCGACCACCCCGACGCCCCCGCCGGAATCATCGTGCGCCACGCCGACGCCCTGGCACTGGTGGGGTTGGACATTCGCGGCGAGGGCGGAGGCGAATGGTCGCTCTACGTCATCGGTCTGCTGTCGGTGGGCGGCGGCGACATCGACGCCTCGCTGGAGTGGGTGAACGAGCGCAACCGGCGCTTTGGGATCGGCCGGTATTGCTCGGCCGCCTCCCGCGAGGCCGGCGTGTGCGCGGTCACCTACGACACCTGGATCCCGGGCGCGGCCTTCGCGGCCTGCATGCGCGCGGAACCCCGGGAGGCCGATACCCGCTTGGCGGCCGTCCTGATGGGGCTGATCGCCCACGTGATCGACACGTCCGCTCGCGAGTCGCGCGAGGCGGCCGAGATCACCGATGGTCGGGTTCCGGGAGCGGGCGAGGTTGACGTCCAGACCCTGTTGGTGATCGCCCTCAGCTAGCCCGAACCGGTGCGCGGGTGCCGTCCTCGGACGCCCGCGGCCCGTTCAGGTGATGCGCAGCGCCACGGCCGCCACCAGGGCGAACGTCAGCAATCCGATCAGCCCGCGCAGCGCCAGCGCGCGCGTCGCGGCGCGCGGCAGAGCGGCCGCCCGTGCGCGGTCGCCCCGGCCGACCTCGGTGTGCAGCCGGGTCATCCGCCGGGCCTGAACGATTCCGGCGCCGGTTACCAACAGCACCAGCGCCGCGAGCAGCGCGATCAGAGTGGCGTCGCCATCCCACCCGGCGCGCGCCAACAGCAGGGCTCCGCACAGCCCCGCCACCGCGAAACCCGCCAGGGAAACGCTGCCCCAGATCCGCCCCAGAGCACGGAAGAACACCACCCGGTCGGCCGGGGCGAACTTCGCCCGCACGATGCGGGTGACCACGGTCACGCAGACGAAGCCGCCCACCCAGATCGCTCCGCCCACCAGGGCACCGAACGTCAGCGCTGCGTCCACGGCGGGATCGCCCTCAGGCGGGGGTGGTGGCCTTGCGGACCGCCGGCGGCCGTCCGCGCGCCGGACGGCGCCGCGCGCGCACCCCGAGGGTCGCCGAAAAGGCCCGGAACAGCACGATCGCCAGCTCTCCCAACACGCCGCCCCACCGCCAGGCGGTCAGGTTCTGGCTCCAGTCGCCGACCATGCGCACCACCAGCCCACCGTGCAGCAGGGCGAGCGGCACGTACAGCACCGGACGATAGGGGAGGGCCACCGACAGCACGGCCGGGACGATCACCGGGGCGTGGGCGAAGACCATCGAGAAGACGAAGCCGAGGAAGATCGCGTGCACCATCGCGTCGTAGGTGAGCCCGCCGACCGGCGGGGCTCCCTGCAGGA
>DAOKZF010000127.1:839-5323 GCA_035325785.1 Miltoncostaeaceae bacterium | reverse complement strand
CGCACCCCCCCGCGCGGCTCTGGCGGCGTTGGTGCCCCGGGTCGAGGGGGTGAGACAGGCGCATCGCGTGCACGAGCGGGCCCTGACGCGCTCGAGAGGGCAGCAGCAGGCGGTCGAACGCCTGCCGTCGCCGCACGCGCTGATCGACCTCGGTGAACGTCTGGCGCGGGCCGATGCCGGCGCCGCGGCCGCCCGCGAGCGGCGCGCGCAGGCCGACCGCTGGGCCGAGGACGCCGACCGGGCCCTGCGGGCCGCCCGTGAGCGACACGGGGGAACCGTCGCGCAGCTCTCGGCGCTGGTGGCCGACGCTGCCCGCGACATGCAACTGGCCGCCCGGGAGCCCGAGCTGCGCCTCCAGAGTGAGGCCGTGGGGCGCGATCTGGAGCGGATCGGTGCCGATCTGAGTGCGCGGGACGGTCTGCGCCGGCGGGTGCAGGCGCACGCCGCATGGGTCCAGGCGCGCGCCGCGCTCGCCCGGGCGCAGGAGCGGATGGACGCCGACCGCGCGGCCGCGGCCCGGGCGCACACCGATCTGGCCGCCGCTCAGGCCGCCCACGCCGCCGCCCGGTCCGCGCGGGAGGCCGCGCGGCGGGCCGATCTGGCCGCGGCGCTGCGCGTCGGGCTTGAGGTGGGGGACGCCTGTCCGGTCTGTGGGTCGACGGTCGCCCATCTGCCCCACGGAGAGTCGCGGGTGGCCGCCGCCGAGGACGAGGTCCGCACCCTGCGTGCGGCCGCCGAGGCGCGCGAGCAGGAACACGCGCGCGCGCTCGCGAGCGGCGCCCTGGCGGACGAGGCCCACTCCGAGGCGGCCGCGACCCTGGCGCAGGCCGAACGGGAGCTGGTCGCGGCGGGCGGTGCGGTCGGCGACGATCGCGAGGCCCTGGCGCGGGAGTTGGAACGCCTGGATACGGCGGCCGCCGAGCATGCGCGTCTGCAGGAGCGGGCGGCGGGCCACCAACGCGAACGGGAGTCCGTCGCGCGGGAACGGGCGACCCTCGCCGAGCGTCTGGGGCGCTGGGCCGGGGACCCGGACGCGGTCGAGACCCTGCGTCGGGCGGCCGACGAGCTTGCGGCGCTCGATGAGCGGGCGATCTCCGCGGCGACCGCCGCCCGGGCGGCCGCGGGCGACGCCGACCGGGCGCGCACGGCGCTCGAGGATCTCACCCAGCGCGAGCTGGTCCCCATCGCTCAGGCGGCGGGACTGGTCGCGCACCTCACCGACCTGCCCGCGCCGGCGCCGGGCGCGTCGGCGGCGCAGGTGATCGGTGCGACGCGCGAGCTGACGCTCGCGGTTCAGGGGGTTCTGTCGGCGGCCCGCGACGATGCCGCCACCGCCGCGGGCGCCCTGGAGGAGTTGCGCGCGCATCTGGCCGCCGACGCTCGCCCTCTGGGGGTCGAGAGCCTCAACGCGATCGTCCCCGCGGTGCAGAGGGCGCAGCGAGAACTCGATGTCCGCCGTTCGGGTCTGAGCGATCTGGTGGCGGCCGCCCGTCAGGCTCGGCTGCTGGCGGATCGGGCCGAGGAGGCGCGTCGGCGCGCGGAGCGCCATCGTCAGGTGGCCGCCGATCTGAGGGTCGACCGGTTCCCGCGTTTCCTGCTTCAGCGCTACCTCACCCGGTTGGCGGCGGGGGCGTCGCGGCGCCTGGAGACGCTGTCGGGTGGCGCGTACCGATTCGCCCACGCCGACAGGGACCCGTTGACCGTCGTGGACGTGCGCCGCGGGGAGCGCCTGCGGGCGGCCGGAACCCTGTCGGGCGGTGAGCGCTTTCTTGCCAGTCTCGCGCTGGCGCTCGGATTGGCCGATATCGCCGCCGAGTCCGGGGGGCGCCTGGAGTGCCTCTTCCTCGATGAGGGATTCTCGACCCTCGATGCGGACTCGCTCGAACAGGCGCTGGAGGGGATTGAGCGGCTGGCCGACGACGGTCGTCTGGTCGGGGTGATCACGCATCTTCCCGGGGTCGCCGAGCGTTTGGGCGCGGCGATCGAGGTGCGCAAGGACCCGGCCGGGGTGAGCCGGATCGGCCCGCACACGGCGGTGGAGACACCGGTCGGTGGATGAGTGGAACGCCCGTGGGGCGGGTCGTCTTAACCTGTGCCCAACGGCGCGCAGGTGAGACGTCTAACATCCATCGGTAGACCTGAACCGGGAAAAGTGTCTCATTTTGTGAGACACGACTCGTGGTTGGGGTCACAGATGCCGTGGCCGCCCGCCGTGACCCCCCGTGGGTGGCGGTCGACGCGTGCAGAAGTTGCAACACCCAACGGGGTCAGATAGACAACCTCGCCCCCGTCAGCCGACTACGGGATTTTCCGATTGCCTAACACCGCCTCTCCTCCCTCCGGCGACCCGTCGCAGCCCAGCATCGGAGTCGTCCGCGAAACCCGCGCGCACGAGCGGCGCGTCGCCCTCACCCCTGCGGTCGTCACCCAGTACACCAAGCTCGGTCTGCGGGTGATTGTCGAGACCGGGGCCGGTGCGGCCGCCGGTTTCCCCGACGCCGACTACGAAGCCAAGGGTGCTCAGATCGGCACTCGGGCGGACGCCCTCGGTGCCGACGTGCTCGCCGCCGTACAGATCGCCGACGGTGACCCCGCCAGCCCCGACATCCAGGCGATGCGCCCGGGACAGGTCGTGGTCGGCACCGCCGCGCCGTTCGCCAATCTGGAGCTGACCACGGCGCTCAACGAACGCGGCGTGACCGCGTTCTCGCTCGAGCTGCTGCCGCGCACCACGCGCGCCCAGTCGATGGACATCCTCAGCTCCCAGGCGAACATCGCCGGCTACAAGGCCGTGCTGCTCGCCGCGGAACGGTTGCCGAAGGTGTACCCGTTGCTGACGACCGCCGCCGGCACCCTGCCGCCGGCGCGCGTGTTCATCATCGGCGTCGGCGTCGCCGGTCTCTCGGCGATCGCCACCGCCCGCCGCCTCGGCGCGGTGGTCGAGGCGTACGACGTGCGCCCCGCGGTGAAGGAGGAGGTCAAGAGCCTCGGCGCCCGCTTCATCGAGCTCGACCTCGACACCGGTCAGGAGGGCTCCGGTTCCGGCGCCTACGCGACCAAGATGTCGGACGACACGATCAAACGCCAGCAGGAGCTGATGGCCAAGACCATCGCGAATGCCGACGTCGTGATCACCACCGCGCAGGTGCAGGGCTCCAAGGCCCCGGTGCTGGTCACCCAGGCGATGGTCGAGGGCATGCGCCCCGGCTCGGTGATCGTCGACCTGGCGGCCGAGCAGGGCGGCAACGTCGAGCCCAGCGCCCCCGGCGAGGTGGTGGACGTGAACGGCGTCAGCGTGATCGGACCGATCAACGTGCCGTCCACCGTCGCCCAGCACGCCAGCCTGGTGTTCGCCAAGAACGTCGCCAACTTCGTGGCGTTGATGGTGAAGGACGGCGGGGTCAACGCCGGCATCGACGACGACCTGGTGCACGACACCAAGCTCTGTCACGGCGGCGAGATTCGTCACGGCCGCGTGCGCGAGGCGCACGGCCTGGAGCCCCTGCCGGCGCCGGCTGCGCCCGTCGAGCCCGAGGCCACCCCCGACCAGACCGATGAGGTGACCGCATGAGCGCGGATGTCATCATCACCAGCCTCTTCGTCCTCGCCCTGGCGGCCTTCGTCGGGTTCGAGGTGATCCG
The DNA here is from genome assembly GCA_035325785.1 of Miltoncostaeaceae bacterium. Classification (GTDB taxonomy): domain Bacteria; phylum Actinomycetota; class Thermoleophilia; order Miltoncostaeales; family Miltoncostaeaceae; genus JAVJSF01. The sequence goes on along the minus strand of DAOKZF010000127.1, from coordinate 1,682 downwards.
GCGGATCCCGAAGCTGCTGCACACCCCGCTGATGGCCCTCACCAACGCGATCGCCGCGATCGTCTTGGTCGCATCGATCTACATTCTCGGCGACGCCGAGCAGACCTACGCGCGGGTGATGGGCTTCATCGCCGTGCTCGCGTCGACCATCAACGCGGTCGGTGGGTTCATCATCACCGACCGGATGCTGCGCATGTTCAAAAGCCGTGAGAAGGGCCGCTGATGGACCGGATGGATTGGATCAACCTCGGCTACCTGGTCGCCGCCCTCGGCTTCGCGTTCTCCCTCAAGTGGATGTCCGACGCCAAGACCGCCCGACGCGGTGTGCTGGCCGGTGAGATCGGCTTTGCGATCGCGATCGTCGCGACGCTCTTCCACGAGGGCATCACGAGCACCGGGTACATCCTGATCGCGATCGCCCTGGTGATCGGCACGATCATCGGTATCCCCTTCGGGACGATGGTGCCGATGACCTCCATGCCCGAGCGAATCGCGCTTTCGCACGCCTTCGGTGGCCTGGCCGCCGGTCTGGTCGGTGTCACCCACTACTACCTCGAGCGGCACGACATCGGCTGGTTCGAGATGCTGGTCACCGGCATCGAGGTCACCCTCGGTTTCCTGGTGTTCACCGGATCGCTGATGGCGGCCGGCAAGCTGGTGGGCTGGCTGCCCCAGCGGCCGATCGTCTACCCGGGGCAGAACTACCTCAACTTCGCCGTGCTGGGAGTCGCCCTGGCGCTGGTGATCTGGCTGGTGGTCGACCCGAGCCACGTCTACCTGATCCCGATCATCGTTGCGCTCGGCCTGCTGTTCGGCTTCCTGCTGATCGTGCCGATCGGCGGG
>DAOKZF010000127.1:0-829 GCA_035325785.1 Miltoncostaeaceae bacterium | reverse complement strand
CCCTGCTGAACTCCTACGGTGGTCTGTCGGCGGCGATGCTGGGCATCGTGCTCAACAACAAGCTGCTGATCGTCGCCGGTTCGCTCGACGGTGCCTCCGGTCTGATCCTCTCGATCATCATGTGCCGCGCCATGAACCGCTCGTTCAGCAACGTGCTGTTCGGGGCGTTCGGTGCGGTCGACGAGGTCGCCGCCGGCGATGGCCCGCAGGGCACGGTGCGTTCGGCCACCACCGACGAGGCCGGCGAGCTGCTCAAGAACGCCCGCTCGGTCGTGGTGGTGCCCGGCTACGGCATGGCCGTCGCCCAGGCCCAGCACAAGGTGCGCGAGCTGGCCGATGCGCTGGAGGAGGAGGGCGTCGACGTGCGCTTCGCCATCCACCCGGTCGCCGGCCGTATGCCCGGTCACATGAACGTGCTGCTGGCCGAGGCGAACGTGCCCTACGAGCAGCTGCTCGACATGGACGAGATCAACGACGACTTCCCCCAGGTGGACGTCGTGCTGGTGCTCGGGGCGAACGACGTCGTCAACCCGGCGGCGCGCGAGAACCCCAACAGCCCGATCTACGGCATGCCGGTGCTCAACGTCGACCAGGCCGGATGCATCCTGGTGGTCAAGCGCTCCATGAACGCCGGCTTCGCCGGAATCGAGAACGAGCTGTTCTTCAACGAGAAGACCATGATGGTCTTCGGCGACGCCAAGAACGTCGTCGGCGAACTCACCTCAGAGGTGACGGGCAAGAGCGACGCCATCTCCTTGTAGTCGTTAGCGGCGTAGAGCTCGCTGCAAACCGGCGCAGGGTCGGGGTCCTCGGGGAGGGCCGTGCATTC
>DAOKZF010000126.1:2899-5440 GCA_035325785.1 Miltoncostaeaceae bacterium | reverse complement strand
CGGGCGGAACAGCACCTCCATGCCGAACGTGCGCGATTCGTCGGCGACGATCGGCACGACGCGCTGACCGATCTTCTTGTCGCGCAGCAGAGCGGTCAGGACGCGCACGAAGGCCATCGTGGTCGAGATCTCGCGCTCGCCGGTGCTCTCGAGCTGGGTGTGGAAGGCGCTGAGCGGCGGAATCTCCAGCGCGGCGGCGGTGGCGACGCGCCGCGGCAGCGATCCGCCGAGCTTGGCCCGCCGTTCGCGCAGGTACTCGTCCTCGGGGCTGCCGGGCGGGAAGCGGAAGAATTCGGCTCGTCCGGCCTGCTCGTCGGTGAGCGGCACGCCGAAACGGTCGCGGAACATCAGCAGCCCCTCCGGCGGGAGGCTCTTCAGCTGATGGGTGGCGTTCTGGGCCTCGCCGCTGCCCAGGCCCATGCCGTAACCCTTGACGGTTTTGGCCAGGATCACGGTCGGCTGGCCCGTGTGGTTGACGGCGGCGTGGTACGCCGCGTAGATCTTGTGCGGGTCGTGGCCGCCGCGGTTGAGGGCCCAGATCTCCTCGTCGCTCATGTGGGCCACCATGGCCCGCAGCTCGTCGTTCACCCCGAAGAAGTGCTCGCGCACGTAGCTGCCATCGCGTGACTTGTAGGTCTGGTAAGCGCCGTCGACGACCTCCTCCATCCGCTGGCGCAGCAGACCGTGCGTGTCGGCCGCCAGCAGCGGGTCCCAGCGGCGTCCCCAGATCACCTTGATCACGTTCCAGCCGGCGCCGCGGAAGCTGGTCTCCAACTCCTGGATGATCTTGCCGTTACCGCGCACCGGACCGTCGAGCCGTTGCAGGTTGCAGTTGATCACGAAGGTCAGGTTGTCGAGGCCCTCGCTGCCGGCCAGCGCCAGCGCGCCGCGGCTTTCGGGCTCGTCCATCTCACCGTCGCCCATGAACGCCCACACCCGTCGCTGCGAGGTGTCGGCCAGGCCCCGGTCGTGCAGGTACTTCATGAAGCGCGCCTGGTAGATGGCGGTGAACGGCCCCAACCCCATCGAGACGGTCGAGAACTGCCAGAAGTCCGGCATCAACCACGGGTGCGGGTACGACGAAAGCCCACCCGGGGACAGTTCGTGGCGGAAGTCGATCATCTGTTGCTCGCTCAGGCGCCCCTCGAGGTACGCCCGGGCGTAGAAGCCGGGGGAGGAATGGCCCTGGAAGTACACGAGGTCGCCGACGTGGTCCTCGGTGCGCCCGTGCCAGAAGTGGTTGAAGCCGACCTCGTAGAGGGTGGCCGCCGAGGCGTAGCTGGCCAGGTGCCCGCCGATGCCGTGGTTGCGCTTGTTGGCGCGCACCACCATCGCCAGGGCGTTCCAGCGGATCGCCGCCCGGATGCTGTGCTCGATCTCCTGGTCGCCGGGGATCGGCACCTCCTCCTCGACCGGAATCGTGTTGATGTAGGGGGTGCGCGTGACCGCCGGGGTCTGTGCGCCCTTGCGGCGCGCCTCGGCCAGCAGACGTCCCAGCAGGTGGGTGGCCCGCTCGACTCCGTCGTGCTCGATTACCGCCTGGAGCGAATCGAGCCACTCGGCGGTCTCCTCCGGGTCGATGTCGACCCGCGCCACCATCGCGCGCGCGGACTGAAGCTCTGCTTCGGCCATGTCCTGACCCCCTCGGTCGATGCCGGTTCTTACAATCTGTCACAACCGTCCCGCGTCGGTCCACGCCGCGCCGCGGCCTGCGCGGGTCGGTTTGTCGCTACAGTCGTTCACTGTCGGCGTAAGGGAGACGCATGGGTTCCGTGGATAACGAAGGGTCCGGTCACACGCGCGAGATCGCCGCACACGCACCGCAGGCCAAGCGTGCCCTGGCGGCGCTTACCCGCGCGGCGGCGCCCCTTGATCACCGCCTGGCGGAGTTGATCAAGGTGCGCGTTTCGCAGATCAACGGCTGCGCGTATTGCGTGGACCTGCACGTTGCGGCGCTGAGAGACGCCGGTGAACATCCGCGGCGCATCGATCTGGTGGCGACCTGGCGGTCGGCGGCGCTCTTCTCCCCGGCCGAGCGTGCCGCGTTGGCGTTGGCCGAGGGGCTGACCCGGCTCCCGGATCGCCCGGCGGATGAGCAGCTGTGGGACCACGCGGCGGCTCATTGGTCCGAAGAGGAGCTCGCGCTGATCGTGATGACGACCATCGCCATCAACGCGTGGAACCGCTACATGATCGCGACCGGGGTGCCGGAGCCGCCGCTGGGCGAGAGCTGATCGGCGCGTGCCCCGAGCGGCACGCGCTCAGCGAGCGCTGAAACGCACCTCGTGCTCGGCGCTCGGGGCGGCGAACTCCAACAGGCGCTGCGCCTCCTCGGTGACCGCGTCGGTTTCGGCGCGCGTGTAGCGCCCGACGCGGGTGATGTCGATGATCACCCGCGTGCCGTCGCGGCCCAACAACCAGCCTCCGCGCACGATGCCGTCGAGCAGCACCGCTCCCGGGGTGAGCCCGTCCTCGCGCGGCGGGGGAGGACCGCTGGGGCGGTGAAAACGGCTGCTGTCGGCGTGTGCGCTCAGCAGGTTG
>DAOKZF010000126.1:0-2889 GCA_035325785.1 Miltoncostaeaceae bacterium | reverse complement strand
ACGCGGGTGGCGTCCGGCAGCCAGCGGCAGTAGAGCAGGCGGGCGGGGGCGGGGGTGTCTGCGTCCGGGCGCGGGGCGTCGGGGAGGTCGAGCAGCTCGCGGCCATCCTCGGCCTCGAATACGGCCATGTCCGGCTTCAGCCGGGCGAACACCTCGTCCAGGCCATCCAGTCCGCACCATGCGCTGCAGTCGGCGGCCGTCGCGGGTCCGTAGGCGGCCAGGTAGCGCATCGCCAACCTCTCGAGCGGGGCGTTGGTGAGCGGCTTGGCGAGCCATTTCTCGATCGTCGTGTAGAGCTTCGGGCCGTTGCGTCGCCAGACGCCGCGCGGGGGGATCTGCACCAGCGCGAGGCGCGAGCAGGCGATCTGCGCCAGGACCGCGGCGTCGTGATTGGGCCAGCGTTGCTGCAGGCGTTTGCCGAGGGTGGTCAGGCTGAGCGGTTCCGATTCGAGCACGGCGCGGGCGGCGCGGGCGAGCAGCCGCTGATCGATGCGCGCGGCCGAATCGGCGATCCCCTCGACCGTCCGGGTGATCACGGGGCCGAGCAGGGGGCGCAGCCACAGCGCATCGGCCGCGCTCAGGGTGTGCACCTCGCCGCGCAGCGACGATATGCGCACCGCCTGGCGGCCGGTGAGCAGGTCGCCGACCTCCTCGGGATCGAACGGGTGCAGGCGCCCCCAGAGACCCAGGTACCAGGTTTGGGGGGTCTGCGAACGCAGGCCGCCGAGCCGTTCGATCGCCAGCAGCGGATCCATCGGCTCCCTCTCCAGCAGCAGCTGGCGGGCGAGGGTGGCACGGTTCAGTTGGCGGGCCGTCAGGACCGAATTCACAGTCGCTCCGGTGCGAGAGTTACTCGGGGTTTATTCCCTGGTTCGTTGCTGTGAAACGTCACAGTCGCCCCGTGGCGATCGGTGCGCGCCGCGTCGTGCGGCCTGTCCGGTGCCGAGACGGGCGCGGATCGTCCCGAGTCGGGAATACTTGCGCGGTGACTGATCGTAACGTGTTGGGCGGCCTCTTGGAGCCCTGCGGGCGTGACCCGCTGACCGGTTTCTATCGTGATGGCTGCTGCCACACCGGTCCGGAGGACCTGGGGAGCCACACGATTTGCGCCGTTGTGACGCGCGAATTCCTCGACCATCAGCGGGCGATCGGTAACGATTTGATCAGCGCGGCGCCGGAATATCGCTTCCCCGGTCTGTTGCCCGGAGACCGTTGGTGCGTGACCGCGGTCAACTGGTTGCGCGCGTTTCACGACGGTGCGCCGGCCTTTGTGGTGCTGGCCTCAACCCACGAGCGCGCCCTGGATGTCGTGCCCCTGGAGGCACTGCGGGAGTGCGCGGTCGATGTGCCGCCCGACCCGGGGAGCCTGACCGCCTGAGGGCGGCCGCGGAGCGGCCCACAACGTGAAACGCCGGCCAATCGGCCGGCGTCACGAGTGCGCTCGAGAGGACTTGAACCTCCACGACCCGTACGGGTCACAAGGCCCTCAACCTTGCGCGTCTACCAATTCCGCCACGAGCGCGCGCGAGGCGGGAGTATAGCGACAGCGCGCCGGGCGGGAAGGGGGACGGCGCACGATCCTCGGTTCGCCCGTGCCGAGCCGATGTGTTAGGTTCACCGGAACATGTGTTCGTGACGGGAGATGTATCTGTGGGGGACCTCAGCGAGCGCCAAGCCCAGATTCTGGACTTCATCGCCGAGCACAGCCGGCGCAACGGTTATCCGCCCACCGTGCGCGAGATCGGCGTGGCCGTTGGGTTGGCCTCGCCGTCGACCGTGCACGCGCATCTGGCCAAGTTGGAGAGCGCGGGCCATGTCCGTCGCGACCCGTCCAAGCCGCGCGCGCTGTTGGTCTGCGAGGCGCAGGAGACCGAGGAACCGATCACGACGATCGATGACGGCGTGAGGTCGATCGAACGGCCGGATGCTCTCCCGCTGGTCGGTCAGGTGGCCGCCGGCATGCCGCGGCTGGCCGAGCAGGATGTCGAGGACTGGGTCACCTCGCCCTTCCCGGGCGACTTCGTGCTGCGGGTGGTCGGCGATTCGATGATCAACGCCGGCATCTTCGAGGGCGACCTGGTGGTGGTGCGCTCGAGCCCGGTCGCGCGCGATCGCGAGATCGTGGTCGCCCAGATCGAGGACGAGGCGACCGTCAAGCGTTTTCGCAGCCGCGACGGGCGTGTGTGGCTCCAACCCGAGAACGACGCCTATCCGGAGATCGAATCGGAACAGCTCGTGATTCTCGGCATCGTCGTCGGGGTGCTGCGGGCCCTCTGAGCGTCGGCCGCGGCGGCCCGAGCCGCCGCGCGAGCTCGCGCGGTCGGGTGCGCACCCGCTAACCTGCGCGGTGCAGGCGAGACGGTCGCGGGCCGAGAGATCGGTTCGAGGAAAGTCCGGACACCGCAGAGCAGGGTGCTGGCTAACGGCCAGCGGGGGAAACCCCAGGGAAAGTGCCACAGAAACGACACAGCCTCGGCGTTCGCGTCGACGGTAACGGTCTGGTGACTGGCCGGCTGGGTAAACCCCACCCGGTGCAAGGCCGAATCGGGGCGTTGACGTTGCTCGCCGAGCCCCAGGTAGGCCGCTTGAGGCCCCCGGCAACGGGTGGTCCAGATGGATGGCCGTCCACGACAGAATCCGGCTTACCGCCTGCTAACGACGAGCCCCGGCGACGGGGCTCGTTCCATGTATGCCCGCCGCGCCCGGGTGGGCGGTAGGGAAACCAACCGGTGTCGGGAAGACATCACCATGAGCGCTTCCCCTCGCGCGCCTCGGGTGTGGCCGCTCGCGCTCGGCGTCACCGTCGCGAGCGCGCTGCTGCTGACGGCCCTCGCGCTGGGCATCGTTGCCCTCACCCTCGATTCCGACGGCCGCCTCACCACGGAGGCC
>DAOKZF010000125.1:0-5451 GCA_035325785.1 Miltoncostaeaceae bacterium | reverse complement strand
GCTCCACCACCAGCCGACGTCCGCGACGTCCCCACTCGGCCCGCAGTTCCGGGTCGTCCAGGACCTGTCCGATCCCGGTGGCGAGCGCCGCGGCGTCGTGCGGCGGCACGAACAGGCCGGGCATACCGTCGCGGATCACCTGGCGGAAACCGATGTTGTCGGCGCAGACCACCGGTGTTCCCGAGGCCATCGCCTCGAGCAGGACGACGCCGAACGAGGCGAGCACGCAGGGGGCGGCGAACACGGTGGCCTCGCGGTAGAGCCGCGGACGTTCCTTGTCGAGCAGACCGAGCCATTCGATGCGGTCCCAGACCCCGAGCCTGCGGGCCTGCAGGTGGTACCGGCGCCGCAGCGGGCCGTCACCGACCACCTGCACGACGAAATCGCGTCCCTCATCCTTCAGGATGCGCGCCGCCTCGAGCAGGGTGTCGAGCCCGTTGCGCGGATCGAAACGGCCCATGAACAGGATGCGCGCCGGCCCGGGCGGGTGGGGTGTCGCCTCGGGAAGCGGGTGGTACAGGTCGCAGTCGACGCCGTTGGGGATGATGTCGAACGGCTGGTCGAAGTAGGGGCGCATCGCGGTGATGCAGGCCTCCGACACCGCGATCAGCCGGTCGGTCCGCTCGATCGTGCTGCGCACATACGAGAAGAACACCCGGTAGGCCCAGTGGCCGCCCTCGAAGTAGGTGTGAAAGGTGCCGACGCTCACCGGCGCCCGGGACGCGCGCAGCGCGAACAGGCACAGGGTGGGCGGCGCCATTCCCTGGGCGTGCACCACATCCATTCCGTCCAGCGCCCGCGCCACCTTCGCCTTCAGCCGCACCCCGGCGCTCACGCGCGCGATCGAGCCGTTCGAGAACACCGGCACCGACATCCCCATGCGTACGGTGTCATAGCCATGGCGCAGGCGGTTCTCGGAGTCGATCGCGCGTGCGCGACGGCGCAGACCCAGCGGTGCCCGGCTGGTCAGCACCCGCACCGAATGGCCGCGTTGCGCCAACTCTCGGCTGAGGTTGTGCACATGCTCCGGCACCCCGCCCAGGACCGGGTAGGCGTACTCGGTCACCATGGCGATCGTCAACCCGGGCTCCCGGCGCGGATCGACGTCGCTCATGGTCGGTACCGCCAAGGGGCCGGCATGCGGCGGGTGAGCGGGGCGACGATCGCCAGGGCCACACCGATGGTCAGCGTGCCGCCGACCGCGTCGAGCCAGCAATGGTTTGCCGTCGCCATCACCGTGAAGATCATGATCGGTGGCCAGGTGAGCATCAACCACCGCCAGGGGGAGGGACGCAGCATCCAGAAGAACGAGAGCGCCATCAGGATCGCCAGGCCGCAATGCATCGAGGGCATCGCCGCATACTCGTTGCGAAAGATCTGAAACCAGTCGAGTGACCCGCCCAGCCGCAGGGCCTCGACGGTGATGTCCTGCTCGCCGTACTCGGTGAATCGGGGCGGGGAGAGGGGGAAGAGCAAGAAGCCGATCGGCGCGAGCATCAACGAGGTCCAGAACCAATTGCGAAACGCGGCGAAGTACGGTCGGCGCCGAAACCAGGTCCAGGTGAAGGTCACCAGGTACCCGGCGACGTAGGCGAGGGTGTAGTACCAGGTGGTGGCGAACTGCACCGCCTCGTGGGCGACGGTCCACGCGTGCAGGTCACCCTCGACAAACAGCCCCAGCGCCCGTTCGAGATCGACCACCCGCTCGGCGTTGGCGAAGGCCGTCGTGACCCCGGCGGAATCGGGTGCCACCAGGGTGCGCAGCGACTCGTAGAGGGCCATCAGGGCGACGAAGCAGATGATCTCCGCCCAGATCGGCCATTCGGCGCGCCACGCACGCCCGATCAGCTGGCGGAAGATGCGGCGAGCCTCGGTCACGGCGCGCCACGCTAGCAGTCCTGTGCTGCCGCCTCGGGCGCCGGTGGCCCTCTGCTACTCTCGCCCGGCCCGGGCCCGGTAACCGTGCCCGATCCGCCCTGCGACCGATGGGTATCCGCGCGAATGTCCGGCCTGCTGCTGCCGCTCTACATCGTTATCTTCCTCGGCCTGATCTACCTGGTCGGCGTCCGCCCGCAGCAGAAGCGGCGCAAGGAGCTCGAGGCGATCATGGGTTCTCTGGCGCCCGGTGTCGAGGTGGTGACCGTGGCCGGCATCTACGGCACCGTCAGTGAGATCGAGGACGGCGAAACGCTGCTGCTCGAGGTCTCCGAGGACATCGACATTCGGGTATCCAAGGCGGCGGTCGCGCGCATCGTGCCCCCCGACGACGGCCCGGTGGCCGCCGAGGGGAGCGAGGCGTAGATGGGCGGCATGCGCCGGGCGATGTTGATGCTGGTGGTGGTGGCCGGTTTGGTGGCCGCCTCGATCGTGGCGATTTCGCTGCGGCCGGCATCGCTGGGGCTCGACCTGCAGGGTGGCGTCGAGGTGGTGCTGCAGGGGCAGCCGACCGACGAGGCCCAGGTCACCCCGGAGGCCATCGAACGATCGGTCGAGATCATTCGCAGCCGCGTCGACGCGTTCGGCGTCGCCGAGCCGGAGATCCAGACCCAGGGCAACGACCAGATCGTGGTCGCCCTGCCGGGGGCCGACAACCCCGAACAGGTCGTGAACGACCTGATTCAACCGGCGCAGCTGATGTTCATCAACTTCAACCAGAACGTCGTGCCGCCCATTGAGGGCGAGCCCGATCTGTTGAAGGCGATCCGCACCGCGCAGTCGACCACCCCCGACAACGACCGGGGGCAGCGCACCCTCTACGCGCTCGATAAGCGGACGCACGAATACCTGGCCGGCCCGGAGCTGACCCGCAAGGCCCTGCAGGACACGCTCCCGCGCGGTCGGGAGCTCAAGGATGTCCAGGTGGAGGCCGTGCCGCGGGGCCTGTTCCTCGCCTACCAGCACGAGCAGCTCCAGACCCGCACCGACGCCTCCGGGCGGCGGATCTGGTTCGTCTTCCAGAACAACCCCGGCCTGACCGGCGCCGATGTCACCGAGGCGCGTAGCACGCTGGACACCGGTGGCACCAACGAGCCGATCGTGACGATGCAGTTCACCGATCACGGCCGGCGCCAGTTCGCCGACATCACCCGCCAACTGGCGATCGACGGCAAGGTGCAGGGCCAGCTGCAGAGCTTCGCGATCATACTGGACGGCGAGATCGTCTCCAACCCGACGATCGACTACAAGCAGTATCCGTTCGGCATCGACGGGCGCAACGGCGCGCAGATCCAGGGCAATTTCAGCCGTTCCGAGGCCGATACCCTCGCCAAGCAGATCAACTCCGGCGCCCTGCCGATCCCCCTCGAGCCGATCAGCATGAAGCAGGTCGGCGCGACCCTGGGTAAGGAGTCGTTGAAAGAGGGCCTGTTGGCCGGGGCCATCGGTCTGGTGCTGGTCGTGTTCTTCCTGCTGGCCTACTACCGCTTCCTCGGGCTGATCGCCGCCATGGCGCTGATCGTGTACGCGCTGCTGTTGTACGCGGTGATCGTGCTGATTCCGATCACGCTCACCCTGCCGGGGATCGCCGGCATCATCCTCACGATTGGTGTCGCGTCCGACGCGAACGTGGTGATTTTCGAACGGGTGAGAGAGGAGACTCGCGCCGGCAAGACACCCCGGGCGGCGATTCTGATCGGCTACCGCAAGGGCATCACCGCGATCATCGACGCCAACGTGGTCACGATGGCCACGGCCGCGATCCTGTTCCTGTTCGCGACCGCCGGGGTGAAGGGCTTCGCCCTCACGCTGCTGATCGGGACCATGCTGTCGCTGTTCACCGCGGTGGTCGCGACCCGCGCGGTGTTCAACGTGCTGGCCGAGACCCGCTTCCTGCGCGACGACCGCTTCATGGGTCTGGGCCAGCGGGAAATCACGTGGAAGATGGACTTCGTCGGGCGCTGGAAGCTCTGGTTGGCGATCTCGTTCATTCCGATGATCATCGGGGCCGCGTGGATCGGAACCCGGGGACTCGAGCTCGGCCTGGACTTCGAGAGCGGCACGCGCATCTCCACCAGCTTCGAGCGCCCGCCGAATGAGAACGATCTGCGTCAGCTGTTCGCCGACCAGGGATTCAAGGACGCGAAGGTCCAGGCGACCACCGAGACCGTGGATGGCGTGACCGTCCACGGCTTCCAGGTGCAGACCGCCTCCCTCAGCAACGATGAGCTCGGCAAGGTCCGCCAAACGCTCGACCAGCGTTACGGCATCGTGAACGAGACCTTCCAGTTCGAGACCGTCGGCCCGACCTTCGGTAAGCAGATCATCCGCAACGCCCTCTGGGCGATCCTGCTCAGCTTCCTCGTGCTGGTGATCTACCTGACCGTCCGGTTCGAGTACAAGCTGGCGATACCCGCGCTGTTCTCGGTCATCCACGATGTGTGGCTGGCGCTGTCGGTCTACTCGATCACGGGTCGTGAGATCACCAGCGCGACCGTGGCCGCGTTGCTCACGATTCTCGGTTACTCGTTGTACGACGTGGTGATCGTGTTCGACCGCATCCGCGAAAACGTGCCGCTGATGCGTCGGGCGACCTATCGCCAGGTGGTGAACACCTCGATCCACGAGACGCTGAACCGGTCGCTGATCACCTCGTTCACCACGCTGCTGCCGCTGATCGTGCTCTACTTCTTCGGCGGCGACACCCTGAAAGACTTCGCCTTCGCGCTGATCGTCGGCATCCTCACCGGTGGTGTCTCCTCGGTGGTGATCTCCGGTCCCCTGGCGGCGCTGTGGAAACAGAGCGAGCCCGAGCACCGGCGCAAGGCCACCAAGGCGCAGCGGCGTAAGGCCGACCGCCTGGCCGCCGACGCCGACGTGGTCGACCTGGACGTGCTCGAACGGGCCGAGCAGGGCCTGGCGGCCGACCTGGCCCTCGAGGCGGGCACCGCCCTCGAGCCCGAGGCCGAGGCCGACCCGATGGACGCGCGCGGGGAGAGCGCTCCGTCGGTGGCCGACGACGGGCCGATCGTCGAAGCCGACTACATCGACACCGGAGACGATTCGGTGTCCGACGATGGCGCCGACGGGACCGGCGAGGATCGCGCCGGCGGACGGGCCGACGCCCCGTTGAATGGCGGCGGCTCCGTTGCGCAGGGGGATGAGGCGCCGGCGGACGGGCGGGAGGCCCGTCCGCGCGGCGGCCGCCGGACGTCGAGCGATCGCCCCGAGCGTCCTCGACGCCACCAACAGGTTCAAAGGAGGAAACGCCGATGAGCAGCGTGCGCGATGGCATCGAGCAGGCGATCCTGATTTCGATCGGCACCGCATCTCTCACCCGCGAGCGCGCCGAGGCCGCCGTCGCCGGCCTGGTGCACCGCGGTCAGATCACCGGTGACGAGGGGAAGAAGGCGGTCGACCGGCTGATGGAGACCGTCCGCTCCGGCGGAACGCCGGCCGCGGAGATTGTGAACAAGCTGGAGGGCGGCCTGCGCAGTGCGCTGCGTGAGCTGGGGG
>DAOKZF010000124.1:0-5509 GCA_035325785.1 Miltoncostaeaceae bacterium | reverse complement strand
GCGGGTTTTCCGCCGGGTGCGGTGCAGGTGACCGTCAGGCGGGTGCGGGCCAGCTTGGCGGTGCGCAGTTTTCTCTTTGCCGGTGCGGTGAGTGTGATTCGCAGGGGCTTGAGGGTGTTCGCGGCGATTTTGGTTGCGGGGCTGCGGCCGATGACCAACGCCTTCTTGCCGAGCTTAAGGCGTTTGGCCTCGGGTGCGAGCGCGATGAGGGTGCGGTGCAGCGGGCCGCGGCGGTCGGCTTGGCGCGCACGGTGACGGCGCCGGAGCGGGTGAGGGCGGCGAGTCGCGGCGCGGTGACCTTCACCGGCGCGACGGTCAGCGGTGTGAGCCCCGGCGTGCTTGGGGCGGGCGTGCCGGGCGTTGGCTGAGGCGTGATGGTCGGCGGGGTCAGCTGCTGGCGGTCGACCTGTTCGCAGTCGATCTGGTCGGTCACCACGTCGAGCAGGTCGGCCTGCACGGTGTCGGCGCCGAAGCCGCAGGTGATCGTGTCCTGCTCATCGTCGCGGGCGTAGATGGTGTCGTTGCCGGTGGTGTAGGTCGAGTCGCCGTCGATCATGTCGCGCCCCGGGCCGCCGGTGATCGTGTCGTTGCCGGCATAACCGGTGATGGTGTCGTCGCCCGAGCCGCCGTCGAGGGTCTCGTTTCCGCCGGCCCCCACGATGGTGTCGTTGCCCTCATCGCCGAAGATCCGGGTGCCGTTGGTCGATCCGTCGGAGTGCAGCTCATCATTGCCGGCTCCGCCGTGCACCACCATCGGGACGGCCGGTGTGCCGCCGTAATGCCAGAAGTCGTCGCCGCCCTTCAGGTCGACCTCCATCCGCAGACCGAAATCGTTGGTGCCGCAGGCGATGTACGTCCAGTTGATCGCCACCACGCGCGTGCAGCCGTCGCCCGCGACCAGCCCGCTGCCGCCGGTGGGATCCAGCTTGCTCGAGAAGATGAGCGGTTCGGGGTTGCCGAAGTTCGTGTTGGCGCGTTCGATCGCGTTCTGCCCGTCGTCGCCGATCACGGTCACGACGGTGCCCGCGCGGCTGATCGTGACGTCGGCCTGAGCGATCGCCGCCGATCCGAGCAGAGCCCCGGCCAGCGCCGGGGCGAGGATGAGGTGAGGTGTTCGCATCTGGATGAGGGGTCGGGAACGGTGACGTTGTGAGCATATGGCGGAGCATGTATCGGTCAAGGCGTCTGCCCGCGGTTCCCGATTGCCCGCGATCATCCGTGCCTCCCGCGACATGTGCGAATCCCGACTCGGGGTGGTGACCGCGGCCCCCAACGGTTGTAACGTTTCATGCAATCGGCGGTCGAACGAGGAGGCATTCGATGAAACCGCTGGAGGTATCGGCGCTCGGCGGCGGGCGGATTCCACTGGACGCGGCGATCGAGTCGGTGGTCCAGCAGGAGGCCGCCGGCTTCGATGCCGCCTGGTGGTCGGACCATTTCCTGCACTGGTTTCCGCCGGCGATCTGGACGCCCGATCTGGTGCCGTTGGCCGAGGTGCTGCCCAGCCCCCACAACTTCCTCGACCCGGTGCCGATCATGGCCGCCGCCGCCATGCGCACCGAGAAGATCCGCTTCGGCACCGCGGTGACCGATGCCATCCGCCGCCACCCGGCCGTGCTCGCCCAGACCTTCATCACCCTCGACCACATCACCAAGGGGCGCACGATGCTGGGCATCGGCGTGGGCGAGGCCGAGAACGTGGTGCCCTACGGGCTGCCCTACGAGCGGGTCGCCTCGCGGCTGATCGAGGCGTTGGAGATCATCCGGCTGCTCTGGTCCACCCACGAGCCGGTGGACTTCGCGGGGGACTTCTGGACGCTCGACCAGGCGATCCTCGGGGCGCCGCATTACGGTGAGCGTCCGCCGGAGATCTGGCTGGCCGCCCACCGCCCGCGGATGCTGGCCACCACCGGGCGGGTCGCCGACGGCTGGCTGCCGGTGGCGAGCGATCCGGCCGACTACGCCCGCATGCTCGCCTCCGTCCGGTCCGCCGCCCGCGAGGCCGGTCGGGTGCCCGAGGACATCACCGCCGGCATGTACGTGTGGGTGGTGGTCGACGAGGACCGCCCGGCGGCCGAGCGGATGATCAACTCGCTGCTGCTGCGCCTGGTGGCGCTCACCGCGCCCGCCGAGGAGTACGAGCGCGCGGGCACCCATTCGCCGTTGGGGGAAGGGCGCTGGGGGTTGCTCGACTACGTGCCCACCCGCCTGAACCGCGAACAGGCCCTGGCGGCGGCGGCCGCCGTGCCCGAACAGGTGCTGCACAACTACTACTTCTGGGGGACCCCCGACGACATCGTCGAGCGACTGCGCGGCTTTCGCGCGGCCGGTCTGGAACACGCGTACCTGGTCAACGTCACCGCGCTGGGCGATCACCGCAAGGCGGCATCGTCGAACGCGTTGCTGGGCGACGTGCTCAGCGGACTGCGCGCCCTCGACCGATGAGGGCGTCGCGCCCAGTGCGACGCGTCTCACCCGACGCAACGGCGTGCGCGCCCGAGCGCGAGGAAATAGGGCGGACGTCCGTGGCCGTCGCGCGGGCCGGCCGCGCGCGATCCGCACTCGTCAAGCCAATCATACAACGTACGTTGGCTTTTTTGCCTCCAAGCGAGCGGGCGACAGGTGACACTGGCAGGCGGGGCCATTGTCCCAATAGGGTTTTTTCCATAAATGAACTGGTTATCGGACGGTCGTTCGAGGCCATCGACCGGGTCGGCGCGCGGCGCCGCCCAATCTGGGGGGTGTTGTGAGGGAACTCACGTACGCGCAACCACAGATCTGGTTTCTGATCATCTTCGCCGTCATGGTCGTCCTCATGCTGGCGGCCTTCGTCACGATCGGGGTGAGCTCCCGCAGGGAGGTCCCCCTCAAGGCCGTCAAGAAAATCGGCTACGGGATCCGAAGCTGGTGGCTGGTTGCGTGGAGCGTCATCCTGCTCACGGGCTTGGTGCTCGGCTTCGCGTTCATGCCCTACGGCAACGCGAGCGACAGCGGGCCGGTGAGCGACATCGCCGTTGACAGCGGCCAGTTCTACTGGATCTTCACGCCCAACAAGGTGCCCGCGGGCAACGTGTCCTTCAAGGTCACCTCCCGCGACGTCAACCACGGTATGGGCATCTACTCGCCCGACGGCAAGTTGCTCGGCTCGGTCCAGGCAATGCCCGGCTACACCAACACGCTCAACATGAAGCTCGACGAGCCGGGCGACTACCTGATCTCGTGTCTTGAGTTCTGCGGCGTGGGCCACCACCGCATGCACGGCACCATCACGGTCACCGGCAACGGGGAGGGCTGATGGCAACCATCGCACCTGAAATCCGCCACCCCGAGGCGCCCGAGAGCGCCGCGCGCACCGACACCCGTACCGAACGGCGGGTCGGCTGGCTCATGGCCGGCAGCGGCCTGATCCTGTTCCTGGTGATGATGCTGCTGGGCATCACCATGCGGATGAACCAGGCCGAGATGATCTCCATCCCGGACGCCTGGTTCTACCGGCTCATGACCCTGCACGGTGCCGGCATGATCGTGGCCTCCCTGCTGATCATGATGGGCGCCCTCTGGTACGTGGTGCGGCCCCTGATCGACCTCTCGGCCGCCTGGCTCATCTGGGCCTGGGGTCTGATCGTCGGCGGAGCCGTGCTGGTTCTGATCGCGACCATCATCGGCGGGTTCGCCCCCGGTTGGGGCTTCCTCTGGCCACTGCCGTTCTTCCCGGTGGGCGAGTGGGGGACCTGGTCGACCGTCTTCTTTATGCTCGGTTTCCTCGCGGTCGGCTCCGGTTTTGCCGTCTACTGCACCGAGCTGTTCATGGCGATCACCAGCCGCTACGGCGGGCTGTGGAACGCCCTGGGCATTCGGTACCTTTTCGGCCACAGCGACGAGGCGCCGCCGCCGCCGATCATCGCCGGCGTGGTCGTGGCCCTGGACGGGCTGATCACCACCGTCGGCGGCACGGTGATCCTGATGGCGTTGATCGACCACACGATCGACAACGACATGACCATCGACGCCCTCTGGGCGAAGAACCTCACGTACTTCTACGGCCACACGGTGGCCAACCTCACCATCTACCTGGCGGCCGGCATGCTCTATGTGCTGCTGCCGCGCTACACCGGGCGCGCCTGGGCGACCACCAAGCCGATCATCGTCGGCTGGCTGGCCACCCTGATGTTCGTGCTGACCGCCTTCTCGCACCACCTCTACATGGACTTCGTCCAGCCGGGCTGGGCGCAGTCGCTGTCGATGATCACCTCGTCGGCGGCCGCCATTCCGGTTGCGGTGGTGACCGTCTACAGCGGCGTCATGCTGACCTGGGGATCCCGGTTCCGCTGGACGCTCACATCCACCTTCTTCTTCCTCGGGTTCCTCGGCTGGGCGGTCGGCGGTGTCGCGGCCGTGATGGACTCGTTGATCTCGGTCAACTTCCGCCTGCACAACACCCTCTGGGTGCCGGCCCACTTCCACACCTACATGCTCCTGGGCGTGATGCTGTGGGGCATGGCCTTCCTGGCGCACCTGGCCGAACGCTCCGCGGGACGCCCCGCGCCGCGGTGGGCCAACTACGTGGTGCCCGGGCTGATCCTGATCGGTGGGTACCTGTTCGTCGGCTCCTGGTACGCGTCGGGCGCGCTCGGCGTGCCGCGCCGCTACTCCGAGCATCCGCCCGGCAGCACCGGCTACGACGTCGTCGGCTCGATCGGCGCGATCATCGTGCTGGTCGGCGTGCTGCTGTTCGCGGTGGTGATCATCGGCATGCTGCAGGCCGGCAAGGGGAAGGGCGAGGTGTTCGCACCCGCACGCGACGCGCAGAAGCGGGTTCAACTGGTGCCGCCGATCGCCACCAACCTCGGTTTCGTGGCGGCGGTCGCCATGGGGCTTGCCGCCCTGGTGGTCTTCGTGCCCGGCGACATGCGCGACGCGATCGACCAGTCGATGAAGGCCCACCATCTGCAGCACGCCGGCCTCTTCGCGTTCGGCGGTCTGATCGCCCTCGCGCTGGCCTCGCGCCGGGCCCTGGTGAAACCGCGTCAGGTCGGCGCGGGCTGGCGCGACCTGGTGCTGGTCATCGGCGCGCCCGTCGTGATGCTGCTGATCATGACGCCGTCGATCTACCACTATTTCAGCGGCAACGTCGTGCGCGATGGGATCTACAACCTCGTGATGATCGCCCTCGGCGCCATCACCGGCTGGGTGTCGGTCTCGTTCGGCCGGGTCGCCGGCACGTGGCTGATCCTGCTGGCCATTTCACACTGCTACCTGTTCGCTCTCGGCGTGGGGGGATGATTTCGGTATGACAACCAACTCAGACAACAGCGGCGGCACCCAGTCGCCGACCCCTACCCCCGGCGGTCCGTGGGCGTGGGTGACCGGGCTGGTGGTCGGTGCGGTCATCATCGCGGCGATCTCGATCGCGTGGTCGCTGGGCAACCAGCACGGCAAGGACAACGCTGAAGGCACGTCCACCACCACCGAGCAGACCACGACCGCTCAGAAGCCGACCACGAGCGAG
>DAOKZF010000123.1:2135-5543 GCA_035325785.1 Miltoncostaeaceae bacterium | reverse complement strand
GTGGAGGTGAGCGGCGGTTGCCTGGCGGGCGAGGCGCTCGAGCTGATGCGACGGTTCTTTCACGATCGGCGGTGAATCGGCGGGTGCCCGCGGGGAACCCGGGCCCGGCGGAGAGAAAGCGTGTCGTTGCTACCATCGCCCCCGTTCCCGTTTGGAGGAGGATGAGATGGCGCATGCTGGTGGATTGCGGAGGGTGGCCCTCGGTGCGGCGCTCGCGGCGGCCGGGGCGCTGGTTGCCCTCCCGAGCAGCGGTCTGGCCGGGGTGCCGGCGATTCAGGACGACCACCTGACAAGCAGCGCGCCGCTCGACCAGATCCCCGCCCGGCTGCAGTTGGTGAAGGCCACCGGGGCGAAGGTTGCCCGCTACGACATCTTCTGGTCACAGGTCGCGCCGACCAAGCCGAAGAAGCCGACGAATCCGAACGATCCGGCCTACGACTGGTCGCGCGCCGACCTGGTGATCGATGGTCTTGCGGCGGCGGGCATCACGCCGATCGTCAGCGTCTATTCCACGCCCCGCTGGGCGGTTCAGGGTAAGAACACGCGCTTTGAGAGCGAATACAACCCCAACGCGCCGCGACCGGGTGATTTCGGCCAGTTCATGCAGGCGGTGGCCAAGCGCTACGCCGGCAAGGCGCGCCACTTCGAGGTGTGGAACGAGCCGAACCTCACGGGGTTCTTCTCGTTGAACGGTAAGAGCAGCCTGCCGCAGTACAAGAGGATGGTGAAGGCCGCCTACCCACGGATCAAGGCGGCCAACAAGGCTGCGATTGTGATCGCCGGCGTC
This sequence comes from Miltoncostaeaceae bacterium, assembly GCA_035325785.1. GTDB lineage: Bacteria > Actinomycetota > Thermoleophilia > Miltoncostaeales > Miltoncostaeaceae > JAVJSF01. Next base: position 4,756 of record DAOKZF010000123.1, on the reverse strand, counting down.
GCCGGGCCGAACAACAGCGGACGCAACGGCAACGTCCCGGCGTGACGCCTACTCGCAGCACATCTACCCCTCGCAGGGACCGAGGTTCTACTCGAAGTCCTACGCGCGAGCGTTCCCCAGCTGGTTGAGTGTGCCGTACATCCATCAGCAGCTGGATCGCAAGAAGAAGGGGATGAAGCTCTACATCACCGAGGCCGGGTACACGACCGCGGCCACCCCGTTTCGTGACTCCACGAAGGCTGTGGTGAGTCCCGCGATGCAGAGGAAGTATCTGCAGCAGATCTACAACCTGCCGGCGGTGCGCAGCCCGCGGACCGCGGCGGTGGTGTGGTTCAACCTGCAGGACAACGTCAACTGGCCGGCCGGCCTGCTGCGGGAGAACGGCACGAAGAAGCCCTCGTGGGCGGCGTTCCGCGCCCTGGCGTCCAAGGCGATTCCGTCGCCGTTGCGCGTGGAGTTGAGCCCCAAGATCAAATAGGGCGTTTCGCGGTGGGTGCGGCGCGTCGGCCGCGTCCACCGCGGGTCGTTCATATCGGTGTGAGCACGGGCGCCCGCGGGCGCCCGTCGCCGTTTCTGGGGCCTACGCACCTCCACTTGACAACCGAACGGTTGTGGAGTTGTATTCCGTCGTCGGATCATCGCCAGGAGGCACAGATTGTCCGTTCCGCATCCCCTTCCCGAGCAGCTCGCCGAGATCATCGCCGAGCGTTTTCGCGTGCTGTCCGAGCCGATGCGCATCCGCATCCTCGACACGCTGCGCGACAACGAGACAACCGTTGGTGATCTCGCGCACGCGTTGGACGCCAGCCAGCAGAACATCTCCAAGCACCTCGGGGTGCTCGCCCGCGCCGGCCTGGTGGAGCGCGAGAAGCACGGCACCGCCGTGCGTTGCCGAGTCGCCGACGACTCGGTGTTCGCCCTCTGCGAGCTGGTCTGCGGCGATGTGTCGCGGCAACTGGACAAGGTGCGCTCGCTGCTCGAAACCCAGGAGGCATCATCGTGAGTAACCCGCCGCCCGCCTCGACGCGGTGGCCGCTGGAGCGCGTCCTGTTCCTCATGGCCGGCTCCTTCACCCTGGCCAGCGCCGTGTTGGCCGCCCTCGTCAGCCCGTGGTTTCTGCTGCTGACGGGCTTCGTCGCCCTCAGCCAATTGATGTTCGTGGCCGTCGGGGTCTGCCCGGCCTCGTTGGTGCTCACCCGTTACTGCGGGCTGCGTCCGGCGCGGGAGGGGGCGCGATGAGCGCAGCGTCAGGTTCTTCCCCGAACTCAAACTCGAACTCGAGCCCGAAGACCGGGCCGCTCGGGCGCTTGGGGCGGTGGAGCGCCGAGCATCTGAAGATCGTCGCCATCGTGTGGGCGGTGATCGTGATCGGCTTCGGGATGTTTGCCCCGCGGGTTCACGACGCCCTGTCGGGTGCCGGGTGGGAGGATTCACGCTCCGACTCGGTCGCGGCGCGCACCGACATCCAGGCGGCCTTCGGCGGCAACAACAGCTCGGCCCTGATGGTGGTCGTCAGCTCCGATGACCACACCGTTCAGGACCAGGAGTTTCAGGCGACCCTGACCCGCGTTCAGGACATCCTGAAGGGCTCCGACGCGATCGCGTCGGTCACCCCACCCGATCCGGCGGCCGGCACCGTCAGCCGCGATGGTCATGTGGCGATCGTGATGGGTGGCGCGGCGGACAACCCCACCGGCATGGTGGCGGCCGCCGACGATCTCAAGGGCGAGCTGAAGGATGCCGCGGGCTCCGGCATGGCGGTGAACCTCACCGGCGCGTCGGGCATGTGGTCGGACTTCAACGCCGCCAACACCAGCGCGATGATGAAGTCCGAGCTGATGAGCTGGCCGGTGACGCTGGCCATCCTGGTGCTGGCCTTCGGCGCCCTGGTGGCCGCGGGCCTGCCCTTGCTGCTCACGATCATGAGCCTGGCGGCCTCCGCCGGTTCACTGGTGCTGCTCAGCTCGCTGTTCGACATCTCGATCTGGGCGATGAACTTCGCTCTGATGTTCGCCCTCGCTCTGGGAATCGACTACGCCCTGTTCATCGTGGTGCGCTTCCGCGGGGCGCTGTTGGGCTCCAAGCTTTCCCGCACCGAGGCGGCGGCGGTCACCATGGACACCGCCGGTAAGGCCGTCGCGTTCTCGGGCGTCACCGTGCTGATCGCCCTGTCGGCGGTGATGCTGGTGCCGAGTCCGGCCTTCCGCTCAATGGCCCTCGGGATCATGCTGTCGGTGAGCTTCGTGCTGGCGGCCGCGCTCACCCTGCTGCCGGCGGTGCTGGCGAAGCTGGGTCCGCTGGTCAACAAGGGTTCCCTCAAGTGGGTGCACGAGGGTGAGCACCGCTCGCCTCGGTTCGCCGGCTGGGGCCAGCGTCTGTGGGCCCACCCGTTCCGCTACGGGCTGCCGGCGCTGGTGGTTCTGCTGGTGCTTGCCAGCCCGATCATCGGTCTGAAGACGGGCATGCCGTCGATCAAGGTGGTGCCCGAGCACGACCAGGCCCGTGAGGGGTACGGTCTGGTCTCGAAGGCCTTTGGGCCGGGTGCCCCCGGCCAGCTGCAGCTTGTCGGCCCGGCCGAGTTGATGGCCGACGCTCAGCGGATTGCGGGTGACGATGCCGGC
>DAOKZF010000123.1:0-2125 GCA_035325785.1 Miltoncostaeaceae bacterium | reverse complement strand
GCGCTTTGTCGGCCGGGGCGTGTGGTTGGCCGACGATCGGTGGTTGGGGGGTGGCGGGCGCGGAAGCGCGACGCCAACCCGCCCCGCCGAGGGCGCAAACGGCCTGGCGCTGGTTCAGGCCGTGCCGACGGTCGACCCGTCGGACCCCGCTCTGGGCGAGACGATCGACCGGCTGCGCGAGCACCTGCCCGCGGGAGTGCTGGTGGGTGGCGCGGCGGCCGAGAACCACGATCTGGAGGCGGCCCTGGGCGAGTACACCCCGATCGTCATGGGGGTGGTGCTGGGACTCGGCTTCCTGCTGATGCTCTTCGCCTTCCGCGCTCCGCTCGCGGCGGCGATCGGGGTGCTCACCTCGCTGCTGGCCACCGGTGCGGCCTTCGGCGTCGCCCGTCTGATCTTCCAGGAGGGGTGGCTGCAGGGGGTGTTGGGCTTCGAGTCTCAGGGCTTCCTGAACGCCTGGGGTCCGGTGTTCTTCTTCGCCATGATCTTCGCGATCTCGATGGACTACAGCGTGTTCCTGATGTCGTCCATGAAGGAACACTGGGAGGGATCGCGTGACCCGCGCGACGCCCTGGTGGGCGGGATCGCCCACACCGGGTTCGTGATCCTGGCGGCCGCGGCGGGTCCGGTCCGCTGCCGCCCAAGGAGATGGGCATCATCCTGGGCGTCGCGGTGCTGCTGGACGCCGTGCTGGTGCGGTTGCTGCTGATGCCGGTGCTGTTCCGCCTGGCCGGCCGGGCCGCTTGGTGGACGCCGCGCTGGCTGGTGCGCGCGCTGCCCGAGGTGCGCTTCAGCCACTGACCGCGGTTGTGGTGGTGGGCGGTCCCCGTTTGAGGAGACCGCCCACCACGCGCGGTCATTTTTGTGCGGTGAGGGTGGCGATGTCGGCCGCCAGATCGGCGATCGGCACCTGGATGCCGGCCGGGTAACGGCCCACCTGGCGCCCGTCGCGGTCCACCAGCACGATGGTGGCCGAGTGCGCCGAGACGTTTTGATCGTCGGGCTGGCCGGCGATCATCCAGCTCTTCCAGATCGGCTCCAGCTGGGCGCGGGTGCCGACGAGGTAGTTCATGCGTCCGCGCATCCCGAACTTGGTGAGGAACCGCGTGACGGACGCCGGCGTGTCGCCCTTCGGATCGACGCTGATGGCGGTGACGTCGATGTCCTTGCCGCCCGGTCCGGCATCCTCCAGCGCCTGACGGATGGTGGCCGTGATGGCGGGGCAGATGTCGGGGCATTCGGTGTACAGGAAGGTCACCAGACCCGGTTTGCCGGCCCTCGGCAGGCTGATCCGCCGCCCGTCGTAGTTGGTGCCGGTGGTGGCGGGCGCATCGATCACCGGGCCGGTGAACGGCGCGCGCAGGTCGGTGCGGTCATCGCCGCCGCGGGCGATCAGCAGGATCGCGATCGCGGCGATCGCGGCCAGGGCGATCGCGCCGCCGACGAACAGCGGCAGGCGGGTGCGCCCGGATGGGGGTGGGGTGTGGGTGTCGGTCATCGGACGCAACCGTAGCCGTCGCGCTGCGGGCCGCGAAACGGCGGGGCGTCGGGGCTTGGCGTTGGGGATGGTGGCCCGCCGGTTCGCGGGACGTTTGCCGTCCATCGATCATCGCGCGCGCCGGTGGTAACGTGCCGCACCATTTTCACGAGGAGGACGCGCCATGGCGCAGGAGATTGTGCTACCCGGCGGGCCCGCGCGGGTCAAGTTGAGGAATCCGTGGGGAGTTCTCGGGTTGACCCTGGTCACCCTCGGCATCTACCAGATCTTCTGGTGGTACTACATCAATCGCGAACTGCACGACTACGGTCGCGCGACCGGCTACGACCTGGGGCAGAACCCCACCAATTCCGTGTTGGCGCTGTTTCCGGGTGCCCTGATCATCGTGCCGGCGATCATCACCCTGTGGCGCGGCACCAAACGTATCCAGGCGGCCCAGCGGGTGGCGGGGCAGCCCGTGAGCCTGAACGGCTGGATCGCGCTGGTGCTGTATCTGGTGATCTCGGTGGCGTTTCCACCGTACCTGCAGAGCGAGCTGAACAGGGTGTGGCGGACGGTCGGCATGCCGTTGCCCGGCGAGGCCATGCCTCCCGCCGGCGATGGTCTGCCACCGCGTCTCGAGGAGTT
>DAOKZF010000122.1:402-5545 GCA_035325785.1 Miltoncostaeaceae bacterium | reverse complement strand
ATCGCGCTTGCGCCCGCGACGACGCCGGCCAACCCGGCGGGGGTGGCGGGCGTCGGGCTCATCCGCCCGAGGCCGATCCCGCGGGCGCGGTCGGCGCGCCGGCATCGGGCCCGGAACCGGTCGGCGCACCGGGGTCGGCGGGAGTCTCACCCACCGGGGGCGCGTCGATGGGCGTCACCTGGCGCGGCGGCTGCTGCCCGGTGAACGGCGGCAGCGGACGGTTGAGGGCCAGCGAGCCGATCGCCTCGGTCGGCTCCCCATTTGAGGTATCGACCACCAGCCGCCCGGTGGTCACCGGGTCGCGCGGATAGGTGGTGTCGGCGTACAGCGAGTACTGCAGCGGGTTCGTCTGCCACAGCGTGCGCCCGTCGAGCGGGTTCTCACCCGAGCCCGGGAAGGCGCGGGCCTCGACGGTGATCGTGCCCTGCCCGATGCTGACCACGATGTAGTTTGCATCGCCGGTCTTGGCCAGTCCCCCATGGGCGATCTGCAGCAGACCGTCGCGGCGCGAGGCGCTCACGTAGTGACCCTCCCCGGCCAGATAGAGGTGGACCCGGTGGCGGCGCAGCAGCCGACCGAGCGGCGAGCCGGTGCCCTTCTCGTACATCAACCCCGAGGAGTACCGGCGCGGGATGCGCCCGATGATCGGCGTGTGGGCCTGCACGATGATCGTCTCGACCCCGTCGCGGTTGGCCTTGGTCAGCACCCGATCGAGCCAGTCGAACTGCGGACGATCGATCGAGGTGAGCACCGTCCTGCGCCCCTTGCGCATCCCCTGGCGGAACACGTCGAGGCTGATCAGTTGCACATTCGGGCTGGGCCGCACGGCGTAGGCGGTGCCGTTCGCCTGGCCCGGCGGACGGTTGACGAACCGGTGCGTACCGTCGGGACGCGTCATCATGAAACGGCTGTACGCGTGCTTGAACAGCCCCAGGTTGCGGTAGGTGAATCCCGGATACCCGCCGTAGGCCGGACCCCACGGATTGTCGCCGATCTCGTGGTCGCCGATCGCCGGATAGAGCGCGAGGCCGTGGTCCGCGAACCGTCGCAGGGCGGCTCGGTAGTAGACGCCCGCGGCCCGCATCACCGCCCTGCGGCGGTTGTCGCGCGTGTCGACCGGTCCGAAGATGCCGGTGCCCAGTTCGTCGCGCCCCCATTCCCCTTCGACGAAGTCGCCGGCCACGTACAGGTCGCGCACCCCCTCGCGCTGCACCGCGTCGAGCACGTTGGAGAGGCCCCGCTCCCATTCGGGGCTGGTGCCGTTGCCGAACTCGGGCCGCCAGGTGGGCAGGTGTGAGAGGTCGGCGATGTCCGCGTTGGTGAAGTCCGGCATCGACACGAAGCGATATTCGGGCACCGACGGAGCGGGTGGAGCGACCGGGGTCGGCGGGGTGTCGACGGGGGGCGGTTCGGTGGCCGGTGGGTCCACGGCGGCCGCCATCCCCGCGCCCAGGGCGCAACCGAACATGATCAGGGACAACAGCGCCCGTCTCCGGTAGCGAATCACCCGGGCAGGTTACGTCGCGATCCGCGCCGTCGGGAAGGTCGGCGTAATGTCGGGACATGAGCACTCCACGCGACCACCATGCCCCCCACCGTCCGGCCGGAACCGGCCCGCTGGTCGAACCGTTGGAGTTGTCGGTCTCCTACCGCGTGCATAGCGACCTGGGCTTCTCGGTGGTCGACCGACACCCCGGTGACCCGTTCTTCTACCGACGTTGGGGCTCCCCGGCCGGCGACGCCCTGGCGGCGCGGATCACCGAGTTGGAGGGCGGTGTCGGGGCGCGCCTGTTCGCCAGCGGGATGGGCGCGATCAGCGGTTTGTTGGTCCACCGGCTGGGTGCCGGTGAGCGCCTTGTGCTGAGCAACATCTGCTACCCGGGGGTGGCGGAGTTCGCTCATCACACGCTCGAGCGCTACGGCGTGGAAGTGGTGACGATTGACCCGACGCGGATCGACGAGGTGGAGCGGGCGCTGGCGAGTCCCACCCGTCATGTGCACCTGGAGATTCCGGCCAACCCCACCCTGGCGATCTGCGATCTGCCGGCCATCGTCGAAATGGCGCACGCCGCCGGCGCGCAGGCGGCGGTCGATGCCACCTTCGCCGCCGGGGTGGCCCTGCATCCGCTGCAGTGGGGCGCCGACTGGGTGGCCCACTCGCTCACCAAGTACATGTCCGGCCACGGCGATGCGCTGGGCGGCGCGATCGTGGGGACGAGCCAGGATGCGCTCGCCGCCCTGGACGCCGAGGCGACGGTCCATCTGGGGGCGGTCATGTCGCCGCTCGACATCCACCTGGTGGCCCGGGGCCTGTCCACGCTGGCGCTGCGTACCGACCGCCAGTTCGCGAGCGCGCTCACCGTTGCCCGCTGGCTGGAGGAGCACCCGCGTGTGCGGCGGGTCCTGCACCCGCTGCTCGAGACTCACCCGCAGCGCGCGATCGCCGAAAAGCTGGGGCTGACCGGCTGCGGCATGGTCTGCTTTGTGCTCGACGATCCGGCCCCGGCGGCCACCCGGGCGCGCGAGATCGGCATGCGCACGGTCTCGTGGGCGGTGTCGCTCGGCCACGACCGCTCGCTGATGTACTACATCCCCTCGGCCGACCTGCTGGAGACCAGCTACCGCATGGACGAGGCCCAGACCACCCGCTTCATGGACCTGACCGCCCCCGGCGTGTTCCGCCTGTCGATCGGCCTGGAGGACCCCGATCTGATCATCGCCGACCTGGAACGGGTGCTCGCCGGGGACTGAGCCGCCGTTCACTCGGGTGCGTTCACCCCGCCCCGGGCGGTTGGCGCACGCCGATGCGCCAACCGACCGAGGGGCGGCTCCCCTCAGGGCGGGACGATCTCGCCGTTGGGCGCCCGATGCGCGTGGGCGCAACCGGCGTGGCAGGTGTGCTGAGCGAACCCGGTCACCGTCGGGTTCGGGTTGTCGCGCGCCGGACGGGACGTGATGAAGCCGGTCAGCCGCTGCGCGACCGAGCGCGAGCCGCACCCCGGACAGGTGCGGTCGCCCTCGCGCAGGAAACGCGGGTGGAACACCTCGAAGTTCAGCCCGCAGGCGTCGCAGCGCAGATCGTAGGAGGGCATCGGATCAACCGGTGGTGATCGCGACCTTCAGCACCCCGTCCTCCTGATTGGCGAACAGCGGGTAGGCCTCCTCGATCTGATCGAGCGTGTAGCGGTGGGTGACCAGTTGAGCGAGGTTCAGCCGTCCGGAGGCCACCATGCTCATGAGCGAACGCATCCGCTCCTTGCCGCCCGGGCAGAGCGTCGAGCGGATGTCGATGTCGCCGATGCCGTAGACGAACGGTTCCAACGGCACGGTGATCTTGTCGCCGTAGACACCGAGCGAGGAGACCACCCCGGCCGGGCGCACCGAACGCAGGCAGTTCTCGAAGGTCTCCTGCAGGCCGAGATCTTCGATGGCCACGTCGGCCCCCCGCCCGTCGGTGAGGGCCTTCACCTTCGCGACCGGATCCTCCTCTGTGAAGTTGATCGTCACGTCGGCGCCCATTTTCTTGGCCATCTCCAACCGCGTGGGGTTCGAGTCGACGGCGATCACCAGGGCCGCCCCCTTCAGGCGCGCCCCCGCGGTGGCCGACAGGCCGATCGGCCCCTGGGCATCGACCACCACCGAGTCGCCGATGGTGACGTTGGCGGTCTCGGCGGCCGAGATGCCGGTGGAGGCGATGTCGGTGACGAACACGACCTCCTCGTCGCTGAGCCCCTCGGGGATCTTGGCCAGGTTGGCCATGGCGTAGGGCACGCGCACGTAGTCGGCCTGGGTGCCATCCATCGAATTGCCGAAGCGCCACCCTCCGATCAGGCCCCACTGTTCCTCGTAACCCGCGCACTGGGAGTGGTCGCCGTGCAGGCAGAAGTAACAGCTGCCGCAGGGGGTGATGGCGCCGACCACCACGCTATCACCCACGCTGTAGCCGGTGACCGCCTCCCCCAGCTGATCGATCACCCCGACCGGTTCGTGGCCGACGATCCGCCCGTTGGCGACCGGAAACTCCTCTTTCCAGATGTGGACGTCGGTGCCGCAGATGGTGGTGGTGGTGATGCGCACGATCGCGTCGGTCGGACCGCAGACCGGCTTGGGGACCTCCTCGATGTGGATGTCCCGGTTGCCGCGGAAGACCGCGGCGCGCATGGTCTCAGACATATGCTTCCCCCCTTGGACGTCGGGTTCGACGGGCGTGCGGCGGCCCGCCACCTCCAGCATCCACGGGTGAGCCCGCGATGCAACGCCCGCCGGCGCGGCATCCGCGGGCGACGAACGGTGCTCCCGCCGAAATGATCGCTGTGAGCAGGCCTTTCGTGCGAATCGACGGCCGCGGGGGCCGCGAATCGCGGCTCACCCGAACGGACGACTCCGCGCCCGACGTTCACCCGAAAGGGTGAGCGCCCGGCGACCGCTGGCAGCGGATCGCCGGGCGGTTCGCGCTCAGCCGAGGTTGGCGCTCAGCCGAGGTTGGCGCAGGCCAGCGGCGGGTTCGTCATGGGCGCCATCGCGTGTCCGGAGGCGGCCGTCGGGTTGGCGTGCACCATCAGGTAGACGCCCCTGCGGATCGCCCGTTCCGAGACCCGTTCGTTGATGGTCGCAAATGCCACCCCGCGCCCGTTGGCGACCAGGTCGGGACGCTCGGCCAGGTGGCGCATGGTGCGTCTGGCCGGCGGGTTGCAGCGCGCGGCCGGTTCGCCGACCGGGTTGCCGTGCACATGGTTGGCGTGGCGCGAGTGGGGTGCCACCCCCCACACGACGATGTAACCGCGCAGCGCGCGCCCACGCTGCACCACATGGACGATGCCGGTCGGCTGTCCGGTGTCGATCGCCCGCAGCAGTTGGGTGGTCTGAGCGCGCACCGTCGCCACGCCGGGGGCCGGCGGGGTTGGGTGGTGGGGCCCGTTGTGGGCGCTGGCGGAACCGACAAGCGCGACAAGCGCGCAGGCGGCACCGATCAGGCCGCCCCGAATGAGGCCGTGGTTCATGGTGTCTCCTGTTCTCGTTGAAATGTCGCCCGGCGCTGAGGCCGGCGGTGATTCAGACGAGAACCGGTGGCGGCCCGCGGGAGGCGAACGCTCCGCCGGCGGGCCCGCGCGGGATGCGCACATGCGAGGCCGCAACACGCCCC
>DAOKZF010000122.1:0-392 GCA_035325785.1 Miltoncostaeaceae bacterium | reverse complement strand
GCTTGAAAGCGTCGCGGCAGGAGAGGAACCCGATGAGCGGCCCGCCGAACGCGATGGACGTCGTTCGAGCACCCGGATGAGCGCCCCGGCGATTGGGCGCACACCGCCCAGCAGCGCGTCGAACACCGCCAGCAGAGCCGCGATCGCCCCGGCGGCCACCAGGTGGGGAATGAGGGCCCGCGGGTCGACGGCCAATCCGCTCGCATGGTGGGCGCTCATGCCGAACGCCCACGGGGCGACGCTCATGGCCATGTGCAGGGCGAGCTGCCCCGTGAGCGCGGCCGCGAACGTCGTGCCGGGGTGGCGGGGGCGCCACCCGCGCCGCGGGCCGACCAGGGCGGCCCCCGCGATCAGGGCGAGCCACAGCGGCGGCGCACCGGCGAGCAAGCGCG
>DAOKZF010000121.1:0-5550 GCA_035325785.1 Miltoncostaeaceae bacterium | reverse complement strand
GGCGCGACCCCCCCCCCCGAGGCCGGCCCCGGCGACTGGCGCCTCTGGGGCGCCGCCACCGCCGGCCTGCTGTTCGTCGGCTCCGGCGCCATGTTGCTGTTCCTGGTGGGCATCCTCGGCAGCAACGGCACCGCCGAGGGGGTCGTCGTGGCCGTGCTCGGCGCGTGGGGGCTCACCACCCTGCGCGACACCCGCACCATCGCCGCCGCCGAACAGGAACAGAACCTGCGCTACTACGCCGCCGGACGCCGCCCGCTCGGCGCCGGCAACCACCTGATCCGGATCACCGACCGCGCGCGCTGAGCGACGCGCGGCGACGCCCCCGCGACGCTGCTAGGGTACCCCCCTGGGTATACGAGAGCGCGAGAGCGGGGGACACGTGGGCGAGCACCACAGCATCATCATCATCGGCGGCGGCCCGGCCGGCTACACCGCCGCCATCTACGCCGGACGCGCCAACCTGAAACCCCTGTTGGCCGAGGGCTACGGCGCCGGCGGGCAGCTCATGCTCACCACCGACGTCGAGAACTACCCCGGCTTCCCCGCCGGCATCCAGGGCCCCCAGCTGATGGGCGACCTGCGCGGACAGGCCGAACGCTTCGGCGCGCAGATCATCACCGCCGACGTGGAGAAGGTGGACCTCACCCAGCGGCCCCACCGCGTGTGGATCGAGGGCACCGAACACACCGCAGACGCGGTGATCATCGCCACCGGCGCCACCGCCCGCTGGCTCAACCTGCCCAGCGAAACCGCCCTGCGCGGCTTCGGCGTCTCCACCTGCGCCACCTGCGACGGGTTCTTCTTCAAAGACCAACGCATGGTGGTGGTGGGCGGCGGCGACTCGGCGATGGAGGAGGCCATCTACCTCACCCGCATGGCCGAACACGTGACCATCGTCCACCGGCGCCACCAGTTCCGCGCCTCCGACATCATGGCCCGCCGCGCGCTCGAAAACGACAAGATCGACGTGCGCTGGAACGCCGAGGTGATCGAGGTGCTGGGCGACGGCAAGGTCGAGGCGGTGCGCCTGCGCGACACGCGCACCGGCGAGGAAGACATCCTGCCCACCGCCGCCCTGTTCGTGGCCATCGGCCACGACCCCACCACCGGCCTGTTCGCCGGCCAGATCGACCTGGACGACGAGGGCTACATCATCACCGACGGCACCCGCACCAGCCGCGAGGGCGTGTTCGCCTGCGGCGACGTGCAGGACACCGTGTACCGCCAGGCCATCACCGCCGCCGCCAGCGGCTGCATGGCCGCCATCGACGCCGAACGCTGGCTCGAAACCCGCAACGACACCCAGGGCGCCGCCGGCGCCGCGACCCCCGCCACAAAGGACGCCTGACCATGGCCGAAGTGCTCGAAATCACCAGCGACAACTTCCAGGGCACCGTGCTCGAAAACGAGCTGCCGGTGCTGGTCGACTTCTGGGCCGAATGGTGCGGCCCCTGCCGCATGATCGCCCCCGTGGTGGAACAGATCGCCGCCGAACGCGACGGCAAACTGGTGGTCGGCAAGCTCGACGTCGACGCCAACCCCGAGATCGCCCAGCGTTACAACGTGGCCGGCATCCCCTTCCTGGGCCTGTTCGAGCACGGCACGCTCGCCCGCCACGCGGTCGGCGCCATGCCCAAGGCCCAGCTGGAGCAGACCCTGGGACTGGGTGACTGACCATGCCCAGCTACGACCTGGCCTGCGTCAGCTGCGACCACCGCTTCGAGGTGTTCCGCCAGGGCTTCCTGCGCGACGGTGACCGCACCTGCCCCGCCTGCGGCGCCGCCGAGGCGAAGCAGCTGTTCACCGGTTTCATCACCTCCCGCCCCTCCGGCGGCGAGGCGGGGGCCAACGTGGTCGGCTTCGGCGACGGTGGAGGAGGCGGCTGCTGCGGCGGCAGCTGCGGTTGCGGTGGCCACTGACCTGCCCACCGCACCGGCGCCCGACCCCCGGGCGCCGTCCGCGCCCCTCGACCCGACCGTCGGCGAGCTGATCGCCCGCCTGCGCCGGGCCGAAGGGCAACTGCGCGGCGTGCAACGCCTGCTCGCCGACGGCGCCGACCCGCACAAGATCCTCACCCAACTGGCGGCCGCCAAGGCCGCCGTCGACCAGGTGGGCCTGCGGCTCATCTCCGACTCGCTGCGCCGCTGCGTCGACGACGGCGCCGCCCGCACGGACGACGGGGCCTGCTCAGCCCAGTTCGAGCAGACCCTCGCCACCTTCCTGCGCTTCGCGACCATGGCCCGCTGAGGGCGCGCCGCCCGCGCCCAACAGCGGACACAGATCGGCCACCGAACCGATCCACGCGAAGCGCCGGGCGGCGCCCCCCGCCGGCGCGACGCCCACCAACACCGGGCGGATGCCCACCGCCAGGGCCCCCTCACCATCGCGCACCGGATCGTCCCCGCACATCACCGCCCGCCCGGGCGCCACCCCCACCGCCTCCAACGCCGCCCGAAACACCGCCGGATCGGGCTTCTCGACCCCCACCCGGGCGCTGGTGACGACCGCCGCGAAAAACCGGGCCACGCCCAGATCGGCCAGCGTGCGGTCGAGCGAGCAATCCCAGTTGCTCACCACCGCCAGGCGAAACCCCGCCCCCGCCAGGCACTCCAGCGCCCCGCGCGCACCCGGCAGCAGCCGGAACACCCCCTCGCTCAACACCCGCTGCGCGACCGGCGCCGCGGGGGCGCCCGGCCCCAGGGCCTCGGCGAACACCCGCGCGCACCGGGCGCGCAGCGCCTCGAGCGACGACGCATCGCGCCCGTCCAGATAGTGACGGCGATAGTGGGCCACCTCCGCCCGAAAGGCGGCCTCCACCCGCGATGGCGCAAAGGGCGCCCCCGCCCGCGCCAACAGACCCGTGAGCCGGGCGACCGGATCGTCCAACTCCACCAGGGTGCCGTGCGCATCCAGCAGCACCGCCCGCGGGCCGCCATCCGCTCCGATAGGGGAAAACGCCATCAGCGTCTATAGTCGTCCGGCCGTGACGCGAATGAAAGTCCGCCTGGCGCGCACACGACGAGGACGAGTACTCCTGAGCGCCGCACTCACAACCACGCTGGCCGCCATCTGGGCACCGGCGGTGATCGCCCACCACTACGCCGACGGACCCGGCGGGGCGCGGATCAACCCTGCCCGCGTCGACCAGGGGTGGCGCTTCCTCACCGAGGCCGTGCGCGAATCGCGCGGCGCGGTGCTGGGTGACGACGGCGGAGCGCTCGCCCACGCCCAACGCATCTGGATGCGGCCCTCCGGGCGCGCCGAACGGGTGCGGCTGGTCTACTTCGACGGGCCGTTCACCGTTCCGGTGCCCCCCGGCGGGCACCCGCCGCCGGCCGGACGCACCGTCGCCCGACCGGGCGGACGCTTCGGCTGGGCGGTCTACGGGCGCGTGCGCGGCGGCCCGCAACAGATGATCGGACTGCTCGACTATCGCGACGGCGGCGTGCGTTGGGACATCCGCCCCCGCCTGAAAAGCGGCGGACGATGAGCGCCACCCGCCGCCGACGCCTGCGCGCGCGCCGTCACCGGCGCGGCATCCGCCGGCGCAACCTGCTGCTGGTCGGAGCCGTGGCGGGCTGCGCGCTGCTGGCAATCGGCCTGTTCTCGGCCTTCGCCATCCACACCATCGCCGGCGACCTCAAGAACACCAAAATCAAAGAGATCAACCTCGGCGAGAACACCCGCATCTACGACAAGAACGGGCGCCAACTCGGCATCGTGGCGGGCATCACCAACCGCACCGAGGTGAAATCGAATCGCATCCCCCAGGTGCTCAAGGACGCCACCGTCGCGATCGAGGATAAGCGCTTCTACCAACACCACGGGGTCGACTACGTGCGCGTGATCGGCGCCGGGTTACGTGACATCGGTGGCGGCAGCGGCCGTCAGGGCGCCAGCACCATCACCATGCAGTTGATGAAGAACCTCTACAACCCCGACGGCGGATCGCGGGTCGCCGACATCGGGGTCAAGGTGCAGGAGGCCTACCTGGCCTTCCAATACGAGAAGAAGAACACCAAGGACCAGATCCTCACCAAGTACCTCAACGGGGTCTTCTACGGCCAGAACGCCATCGGCGTGCAGGCGGCCTCGCTCACGTACTTCAACCGCGGGGTGCGCGACATCACCCTGCCCCAGGCGGCCCTGCTCGCCGGGCTTCCCCAGGCGCCCAGCGCCTACAACCCCTTCGCCAACCCGCGCGCGGCCAAGGAACGACGCAACCTGGTGCTCGACCAGATGGCCGACCAGGGGATGATCAGCCGCGAGAAGGCCGACAGGGCCAAACAGGCCGGCCTGGGGCTGAAGCGCGGCACCGCCTACACGCGCAAACGCGAGGAGTACTTCTTCGAATATGTGCGCCAGTTCCTGATCGACCGCTACGGCGAGAAGGCCGTGCAACGGGGCGGTTTCCGGGTCTACACCACCATCGACCCCGCGCTGCAACGCGACGCGCGCGAGGCGATCAACGGACGCCTCTACTACGACGACGACCCCCCCGCCGCCGCCGTGACCATCGACTCGCGCACCGGCTACATCCGGGCGATGGCCTCCAACCAGCACTTCAGCCCCGACAGCCAGTTCAACTTCGCCACCCAGGCCGAACGCCAAGCGGGGTCGACCTTCAAGACCTTCGTGCTCACCGAGGCGATCCGGCGCGGCATCAACCCGCAAACCACCACCTACGTGAGCAAGCCGCTCAACTTCACCGACAAGCGGTGGGGACCGATCGACGTGTCCACCTACTCGAACACCTACGGCGGCGCGATGTCGATCGCCCAGGCGACTCTGCGCTCGGACAACTCCGTCTACACCCAGATGACGCTCGACTTGGACCCCAACTCGGTCGTCGACCTCGCCTACGAGATGGGCATCCCGAAAAACCGCGACCTGCCGCGCTACCCCTCGATCGGTCTGGGAGCCGGCGAGGTGACCCCGCTGGACATGGCCACCGCCTACGCGACCCTCTCCAACGGCGGCTACCGCGTGAGCCCGGTCGCGATCTCGCGGATCGTCAAACCCGACGGCACGGTGGAACGATTCCGCCCCGGGCGCAAACGGGTGCTCACCGACGGTGAGGCCTACGAGGTCACCCGCATCCTGCAACAGAACATCAGCTCCGGCACCGGCACCGCCGCCCAGATCGGCGTGGACGCGGCCGGCAAAACCGGCACCACCGACAGCTTCGTCGACGCCTGGTTCGTCGGCTACACCCCCCACTACTCCACCGCGGTGTGGGTGGGCTACCCCAACGACCCCGGCGAAAAGCGCTCCATGACCAGCGTGCACGGCATCGCGGTGGCCGGCGGCAGCTTCCCCGCCCAGATCTGGGGCGACTACATGCGCCGACTGGTCGAACGGACCGGCGACCGGACCAGCTTCCCGCTGCCGCAGACCCCGGTGGAATGGTCGACCTTCAGCAGCTCGTTCACGCGGGCCGGCGACGATGCCGCCCGCTCCGAGGAGGAGGAGGCGGCCAGCGCCGCCAGCGCGGCCAGCGCCTCGAGCGCCGGCACCGACACCACCCCGACCACCACCGCCCCCACCAAA
>DAOKZF010000120.1:0-5556 GCA_035325785.1 Miltoncostaeaceae bacterium | reverse complement strand
CGTGGGGGCCTTGCTTCGTAGCGCCGACGCCTTCGGGGTGGACGCCGTGATCGTCGGCTCCGGCGTCGGCTCCGGCGTGGGCTCGGGCGTCGGCGTGGGCTCGGGAGTCGGGTCGGGGGTCGGCGTGGGCTCGTCGGCGCCGCCGGAGGGGGAGGCCCCCCCACCATCGGTCGTGGTGCCGGTGGAGACCGTCCGCACCGTCGCGGTGCGCGGCGCGGTGGAGGTGATGCCGGAGGTGTCGACCCCCGGCAGCACGCCGGTCAGGCCGTCGGTACCGGTGCTCACCACCGGCGCCGGGGTCACGTTTCCTCCCCCGCCACCCGAACGCACGGCCATCGCGATCGCGGCGATGATCAGCAGCGGCACCAGGATGATCGCGATCCCCACCGCCGGGGTGATCTCCACCCCGCCGATCACCAGGCCGCCCCCGCCGCCCAGCAGCCGCCGTTCGCGGGCTTCCCGGATCACCTCGGGGGCCAGCGGATCGGCGCCTTCGGCCCGCCACAGTCCGTACGCGCGCGCCGCCTCGCCCGCGGGGCCGGCCGCCAAATCGAGCCGGGCGCGGGTGATCAGGTCGTCGGCGGCCTCGCGCGTGCCGCCCAACACGACCGCCACGCCGGCGGCGTCCAGGCCGAGCAGGTCCGCCAACGCCAGCGCGGCCCGCGAGCGGTCGGGGAGCGCGATCGCCGCGCGCGAGACCGCCTCGACGGCGCGGTCGCCGCGCGGAAGTTGGTCCTCGCGCACCTGCACCGACCGGGCGAGCGTCCACACGCCGTGCAGCAGCACGCGGTCGATCTCCGCCTCGCGCCCGACGAAACGCTCGGGGTTCTCGAGCATGCGCAGGAACACCTCGGTGGCGATCTCCCACGACGAATCGGCGTCGCCGGTGATCCGGAAGACCAGGTTCAGCATGTCGTCCTGGTGGGCCGTCACCAGACGATTCACGGCGGCCGTCTCCCCGGCCAGGGCGCGTTCGACGATTTCCGCGGACAGACGTTCAGCCACCGGACACCTCAATCCCGATCGACGCGACGGTCGGTGACCGTCGTTGGGGAAACGTGGCAGAAAGGCGCCGCAGTTGCCAGAGCGCCGAAAGGCTCGGGCGTTTCACGGTCCCTGTGCGACCGCGTTTCATGGGGTGAGGATCACCTTCACCACACCATCCTCCTGGTTCGAGAACAGGTCGTACGCCTCCTCGATGTCATCCAGGCCGAAGCGGTGGGTGATGAGCGGTTTCAGATCGAGCCTTCCCCCCTTGACCAGGCTCATCAGGGCGGCCAGGCGCTGGTTCCCGCCGGGGCAGAGGGTGGAGCGGATGTCGATGTCGCCCAGGCCGTAGACGAAGGCCTCCAGCGGCACGCTCACCTTGTCGCCGTACACGCCCAGGGACGACACCGTGCCCGCGGGACGCACCGCCTTGAGGCAGTTTTCGAAGGTCTCCTGGATGCCGAGCGCCTCGATGGTGACGTCGGCGCCGCGCCCCCCGGTGAGCGCCTTGATCTTCGCGACCGGATCCTCCTGGGTGTAGTCGATCACCACGTCGGCCCCCATCGTGGTCGCCAGGTCGAGCCGCACCGGGTTGGAGTCGACCGCGATCACCAGCCCGGCGCCGCGCAGACGCGCGCCGGCGGTGGCGCACAGACCGATCGGCCCCTGGGCGAACACCGCCACCGCATCGCCCAGCTGGACGTCGGCGGTCTCCACCGCCGAGATGCCCGTGCTGGCGATGTCGGTCAGGAACAGCACGTCCTCGTCGCTGAGCGCCTCGGGGATCGGCGCCAGGTTCGTCTGCGCGTAGGGCACGCGTACGTATTCCGCTTGGGCTCCGTCGATGGAGTTGCCCAGTCGCCACCCGCCGATCAGACCCCATTCATCCTCGTATCCGGAGCACTGGGACGTGTCGCCGCGCTGGCAGAAGAAGCAGCTGCCGCAGGGGGTGATCGCCCCGACCGCCACCCGATCGCCGAGCTGGTGGCCCTGCACCGCGTCGCCCAACCGGTGGATCACCCCCACGGTCTCGTGGCCCACGATGCGCCCGGGCACCACCGGGTATTCCCCGCGCCAGATGTGGGAATCGGTGCCGCAGATCGACGTGGTGGTGATCTTCACGATCGCGTCCAACGGGCCGCAGACGGGCAGCGGCACCTCCTCGATGTGGATGTCGCGCACATCCTTGAAGACCGCGGCCCGCATCGTCTCGGCCATCGTTTCCTCCGGAGGTTGCAGGTGGTCGGCGCCGGGCAGTGCGCGCCGAACGCCATGCCGTTGCCGACGAATATTGCCCGCCGCGGCGCGGGGCGAGAAGAGGCGCCCGAGGAAGGCTTGCACTTGCCGCCGGAGTTCGTGACGATGAGCTCATGCCCTCCCTCGGCTCCGCATCTCCACGGTCTCTCGCCGGTGGCGACCGGGCGGATCTCGGGTCGGCCGCACACGTCAACCTGATGCGCCGGGCGGATGCCGCCGGGCAGCGCCTGTTTCGCGAGTTGGTCTCCAGCCGCATCGCGTGGGCGACGGTCACCGAGGTGGACCGCCTGATCGCGGTCGATCTGGTCGGCGTGTCGCTGCGGGCCACCGGGTGCGATCACCCGCCGCCCTGCCTGCTGGACGGGTGCCTGGTGGGGCTGCAGATGCGCGCGATGCTCGGCAACCGCACCCCCCGCCTGCCGGGGCTGCGGTTGGCGACCGGCAGCGGCGTCGGCGGACGGGTGCTCGCCAGCGGCGCGCCGTTGTCGATCGCCGACTACCACCACGGTGGAACCGACGACGATGAGCTGATCGAGCTCACCGCCGAGCTCGAGGGGATCGCCGGGCTGAGCTGTATCCCGATCTCCTTCGCCGGAGTGGTGCGGGGAGTGCTGCACGTCGGTCTGCGCCACAGCGGGTCGCTCGGGGACGGACCGCTGGAGGCGCTCGCCCACGTCGCCACCTATGCGGGGGCCGCCCTCGCCGCCGCCGGGGATCGCGCCCGGGTGGAGGCGGTCGCCGCCGCCCGCGAGCGGCGGCACCTCACCCGACGCCTGCACGACGACTTCGCCCAACGCCTCTTTTCGATCGGGGTCAGCGCCCGCGTGGCGCGCGAGCGGGCCGCCACCGGTCATCCCGACCTGATCGGCCAGTTGCTGCGACTCGAGAACGAGATCTCCGCCGCGGGGGCCGCGCTGCGCACCACCATGCGCGGCCTCGACCGACCCGACCCGTCGGCCGGCGCGCTGGCGGTCACCCTGCGCGAGGATCTGAGCGCCTTCCAGGACCGCACCGGCATCGGGGCGCACCTGATCGTGCTCGGCGCCACCGGCGCGGAGGCCGCCGGCGCCGAGGTTCTGCTGCGTGCGGTGCGCGAGGGGATGCGCAACGTGGAACGCCACGCGCGGGCGAGCGAGGTGGTCGTGACGCTGTGCGTCGATGAACATTCGGTGGAGGTGGCGGTGCAGGACGACGGCGTCGGCCCGCAGGCCCCCTCCTCCACCGGCACGGGGCTCGGGTTGCGCGGCCTGCGCGAGGAGGTCGCCCGCGTCGACGGGGAACTGCGCCTGTCGCGCAACGAGGATGTCGGCGCCACGCTGCGGGTGCGGGTACCGACCCGATGAAACGGGTGGTGGTGGCCGACGATCACCCGCTGGTGATCTCGGGAATACGTCTGCTGCTGTCGGGAAGCCGGTTCTTCCAGCTGGTGGGCGAGGCGAACACCGGGGCCGAGGCGATCCTGCGCTGTGAACAGCATCGGCCCGACGCGCTGCTGCTCGACCTGCGCCTGCCCGACCTGCCGGCCGCGACGATCGTCCAACGCATCACGAAACGCCACCCGGAGACCGCCATCCTCATGCTCACCGCGCACCCGGAGGAGTTGGCCCTGCGCAGCTGCATCAAGGCGGGCGCGTCCGGCTGCGTGTTCAAGGACGTGAGCGAGCAGAACCTGCTGGCGGCCCTGATGCAGGTGGTTCACGGGCGGACGGTGGTCGACCCGCGCGTGGCCGGGGCACTGCTCGGGCGGCGCGACCGCGAGCAGGGGGGAACCCTCAGCGAGCGGGAGCACGAGGTGCTGTTGCTGATCGCCCGCGGGCTCACCACGCAGGAGATCGCCGACCGGCTCGAGGTGTCACCGAACACGGTCAAGAGTCACACCCGTCGGCTGTTCGCCAAGATGGAGGCCCACAACCGCGTGCAGGCGCTGGCGGTCGCCCGCGCCCGCGGTCTGCTGTAGCCCCCGCGGGCGGATCAGGTGTCGAACTGTTCCTTGGCCAGGTAGAGGCGCGCCTGGCGGGCCCCCTCGGAGAGGGCCGCCAGTTTCTCCTCGACCACCGCGACCGGCAGGGCCGCGAGCCCCGGGCCGGCCACGACCCACAGGTTGGACGGCGTTCCGGCCTGCGCGGCACTCAACACGCGCCGGGCCACCTCCATCACGGTCTCGATTTCCGGGTCATCGGCGCTGAGGGGGCGTACCAACCCGTCGTCCTCATCGAGCCCGTACAGCGGACCGGTCGCGTCGGCGGGCCCCTCCAGCAGCTGGGCTCCGGCCCGCGCGAGGGCGGGCGCATCGGGGCCACGGGCGATCAGCGGCCGATATGGCACCGCCTCGCGGGCGGCCGCAACCGTCCGCTCGTCGTCGTCGCTCACGCCGCTGGACACCACGTCGAGGCCGAGGGCCGCCAGGCGTTCGGGCCAGTTCACTCCGGCCGGCAGCGCGCCGAGGGCGACGGTCGGCAGCACGGGCAGTTGGACCCCACGGCGGGAAAGCTCATCGCGTCTCATGCTCGGCAACGTATCCCACCGGACCCCACTACGATCGTCCCCGGTGGGTGAAATGTTGAACCGCATCGGCCCGTGGGTGGGCCTGTCGACCAGCCCGGTGGCCCTGGTCGCCGGCGGCGGCGTCGCCCAGGGGCTGAGCGGTGCCCGCCTGGTGGTGGCGGTGGTGGTCGGGTCGGCCCTGCTCGCGACCCTGGCCGGTACCCAGGGGATCGTCGGTCAGCGCACCGGTCAGCCGTTGGCGGCGATCACCGCGCGGGTGCTCGGCACGGCCGGCAGCCGTTGGGTCGGATCGATCGTGATGCTGGTGATGATGCTCGGCTGGTTCGGGGTGAACGTGGGCATCGCGGGGGCGGCATCCGGCCGGCTGCTGGGGATCGGCGATCTGGCCGGGATCGTGCTGTTCGGTCTGGCGCTGCTGTGGATCGCCCTGCGCGGGCTGGGGGTGCTGTCGTGGACCGGCTTCGCCGCCGGGATCGCCGCGGCGGCGCTGGGGGGTTACGGCATGTACCTGGTGCTCGATGGACGCGAGGTGACTCTGGCGGGTGGCTTCACCGCCGACCGCCCCATCTCGCTGCTGGCGGGCATCACGCTGATGGTCGGATACGGCAGCGCGTTCTCGCTGCGCGCCCCGGATTTCACCCACGATCTGTCGCGCACCGGACAGGTGGTCGGCTGCGCCGCCTGGGGGTTGTTCGTGCCCCTGGTGGGGTTCGGCCTGCTGGGGGCCCTGCTGTACGCAACGACCGGCAACTGGGATCTGGCCGAGGCGCTGCGCGCGCTGGACAGCTTCGGCCTGGCCTACCTGTT
>DAOKZF010000119.1:0-5625 GCA_035325785.1 Miltoncostaeaceae bacterium | reverse complement strand
CACCTGCCCGTTGCGGTCAAGGATGTTGCCGCGCGGCGCCTCGATCACGACGGTGCGCAGATGGTTGCCCTCGGCCCGGGCGGCGTAGGCCTCACCGCCGATGATCTGCAGGAACCACAGGCGCACCAGCAGCAGGGCGAGCATCGTCACGACGATCCCGCCGAGGGTGGCGATCCGCAGGGCCACCCGGGGGGTGAGGTTCGGCGCCCAACCGCCGTGCGATCCCGCCCCGGCTCGGCCCGAGCGACGCCCCATCCGATCGTTGTTCATCGGCCGCCCAACGGTTCGACCACGCGCGGCACCAGCACGGAGGCGACGTACTCGGACGGCGGCATGCTGTCGCCGAGCATCAGGCGCACGAGCATGTACCCGAACTGCACCATCAGCGCAGCGGTCACCGACAGCACCAGCGGAGCGATCACCGAGGTGGACTCGTCCCGTTCGCAGTACCTGCCGCACCACGCGCCGATGGCGAGGTACAGCAGCGCATACACGCCCAACGTGCTCACCGGAGACGCCAGCTCGACCAGCAGCCCGGCGCCGAAACCGGTGACCGCCCCCACCAGAGTGCCGCGCAGCATCGCGATCACCACCACCGTCGGGGCGATGATGTCGGGAATGCCGTCGCCGACGTCGATGTAGGGCAACACGGTGACCTGCACGAGCAGCGCCACCAGGACCATCGCGACGATCCAGCCGAACCCGGCGCGTCCCGACTGGGGCCCCGCGCCGGCACGACTGACGCGCGGGGCGATACTCCCGGGTGTTGTGCTCGGCGTCTTCATGTCAGCCGGCCGCGTGCTCGCCGACGTTCATCCCTGCGCCCGGCGCAGTGCCTGAGGGCTCTCGGGAATCAGCACGGTCATGTAGGCCAGCCCGCGGATATCGACCAGAGGGGTGACCTGGACGCTCACCTGGGTGTCGGCCTTGCGCGCGCCGTACCCGGCCACGATGCCGATCGGCAGGTTGCGCGGATAGATCGACAGCAGGCCACTGCCACGGCCAACGTAACCGGAGGTGACCACCAACTGGCCGTCGCGCAGCGCCGCCTCGCGCGGCATCATCGTCAAACGCAGCTGACCCGGTGTGACGGCCTGGACCAGGCCCGGGTAGGAGCCCGCCTCGGGCACCGTGGCGCCCACCTCGGTGTTGCCATCGGTGATCAGGGCGACGTCCGCGGAGTTGCCGCGCACCACGGTCACGACCCCCACAAGCTGCATCCCGCGTTCCCCACCGGCGACCACCGGAGCGTTGCGCACCACCCCGTCGTTTTAGCCACGGTTGATGCGCACCATGCGGTCCCACACGGTGACCGACCGGGAATACACGTCGGCGTTCAGGGGACGGTACCCGTCGATGCCGTCCCCCACGCCGGTCACCCGTCGCAGTTCGATCAGCTCACGGTCACGGGCGATGTTGTCCGCCGCGGCGGCGCGCAGCACTTCGTTTTCGCTCTCCAGCCGCGCGGCCCGATCGCGGGCATCGCGCCAACTGGTCATGTACGACCAGCCGTTGCGGAAGGGCTCGATGGCCTTGCCCGCGAGCTCCTGCACGGGCGCCATCACGCCCGCGGTCGAGCTTTGCACGCTGTGCAGCGGGCCGACGGACTCCTCCCGGAAGTAGCCGGTCAACAGCGCGAGCCCGGCCACCACCAGGGTGGCGATCACGGCCCGGCGAAGGTTCGCGCGCCGACGCTGCAGGCCGCTGTTGTGGGACGCACCCATCAGAGCCGCGCCGCGCAGGGCGCCCAACGCGCCGAGATGGCTTTCATCCGTGGACCTCCCCGGACCCTCGGCTCAGTAACGCTTCCTCTGACGTCCGGTCGACGATGCCTTCTGCATCACTTCGAACTCCTCCAACGAACGCCCCGAACCAACGGCGACGCAGGTCAGCGGGGACTCGGCCACATGAATGGGCATCTCCGTCTCGCGCCGCAACCGCTCGTCGAGCCCCTGTAGCAACGACCCGCCCCCGGCGAGCATGATGCCGCGATCCATGATGTCCGAGGCCAACTCGGGCGGGGTCTTGTCGAGGGTGCTCTTCACCGCGTCCACAATCTGCGACAGCGGCTCCTCCAGGGCGTCGCGCACATCCTCGGATGAAAGCACGACGGTCTTCGGCAGGCCGGTGATCATGTCGCGTCCGCGAATCTCCGCCTGCACCTCTTCGCGCAACGGGTAGGCGGAGCCGATCTCCAGCTTCACCTCCTCCGCGGTCTGGCTGCCGATCATCAGCTTGTGTTCCCGCTTGACGTAGGCGATCACCGACTCATCCAACTCGTCGCCGCCGACGCGAATCGATTGGGCGACCACGATCCCGCCAAGTGAGATCACCGCCACCTCGGTCGTTCCACCGCCGATGTCGACCACCATGTTCCCGGTGGGCTCGGCGACCGGCAGACCGGCGCCGATCGCGGCGGCCATCGGCTCCTCGATCAGGAACGCGCTGCGCGCCCCGGCCGAGAGGGTCGCCTCCTCGACCGCGCGCTTTTCGACGCCGGTGACCCCGGACGGCACGCAGACCACCACGCGCGGATGGGCCCACCGATTCTGGTGGACCTTCTGGATGAAGTGGCGCAGCATCTGCTCGGTGACGTCGAAGTCGGCGATCACGCCGTCCTTCAGCGGGCGGATGGCGCTGATGTTGCCCGGGGTCCGCCCCAGCATCCGTTTCGCCTCGATGCCGACGGCGTGCACCTCGCCGCTGCGTTGGTCGATGGCGACCACCGACGGCTCCGACAGCACGATGCCGCGACCACGCACGTAGACGAGCGTGTTCGCGGTACCCAGGTCGACGGCCATGTCACGTCCGCCGAACCCGGTCAGGTAGCTCCAGAACCCGATCGGATGCCTCCCATCATGTGGGTGTCCCCTCGGCGTGTTCCGAGGCGGACCGGTCTGGGTCTCACGAGTGCCGTCGACCCACGGCGGGCGCACCGCCGACCCGAGCCACGGTAGCGTGACCGGCCCTCGTTCGCCACCCACACCGGCCCTGTCCGCAAGCGTCGTTGCCGAGTCCGCTAGCGTTACTCGGATGGGCGCGCCTCTCTTTGCGGACGACAACAGCTCCTACCGCCGGGCGGCCAAACGGGCGGCGCGCGAGCAGGAGGAACGCGATCGGCGCCGGCGAGAGATCATGGCAACCCTGCGCAGACTCAAGGACGAGGCGGCCGACGGGGACACCCAGGCCGAACGGGAACGCGCCCGCCGCCACGCCGCCCTGCTGAAGCGTTACCCGCCCCTGTTCTGAGCGGCGGCCCGGCCTGCGGGCGACCGTTGCCAGGGGGCGATCCCCGCGCGGTCGAGCAGGTCGGCCAGGCAACCCATGGGCAGACCGACGACGGTCGAGTACTCCCCGTCGATCCGCTCAACCAGCGCCGCGCCCGCGCCCTGGATCGCGTAGCCACCCGCGCGCTCACGCCACTCCCCGGTATCGAGATACCAGTCCATCGTCGCCTCGGACAACGGACGCACCCAGACCGACGTCACCGCCCGCCCCTCCAGGGTGTCGCCCTCGGTGAGCAGGGCGATCGCGCTGACCACCCGATGCGCGCGCCCCGAAAGCCACGTGAGCATGCTCGCCGCATGGTCGCGGTCGGCCGGCTTGCCCAGGGCGCGCCCGTCGACGATCACCTCGGTGTCGCATCCCAGCACGCCGCCACCGGTCGGGATGCCGGAGCGGGCGGCGACCTCGCGGGCCTTGGCCAGGGCGTTGGCCTGCGGGTCCTCTCCCTCCTCGATCCGCGCGGCGACCACACGAAACTCGATCCCCAGAGCGCCGAGCAGCGCTCGCCGTTGTGGCGAGCGCGATGCGAGCACGATCCGCCCGGCGCCGGTCACGTCATGGCCCGCACGCGGGCGACCTCGGTCGGCCGAGGGTGGCTCAGGCGTTGAGGTCGGGGAAGTGCAGGGCCAGCTCGCGCGCGGCCGAGCCGGGCGCGTCGGAGCCGTGAATGATGTTCTGACCAACGTCCAGGGCGAAGTCACCGCGAATCGTGCCGGGGGCGGCGTTCTTCGGGTCGGTGGCCCCCATCATGGTCCGCAGCACGGCGATCGCACCGTCGCCCTCGACCGCCATCAGGACGACCGGACCGGAGACGATGAAGTCGACCAGTTCGCCGTAGAAGGGGCGCTCCCGATGCTCGGCGTAGTGCTCCTCGGCGACCGACTGGGCCAGCACCGTCTTGTGCAACGCCACGATCCGCAGGCCGCGGCGTTCAATCCGGGCAATGATCTCGCCGGTCAACCCGGCGGCCACGCCATCGGGTTTCACCATCACGAAGGAACGTTCAATCATGGGCATCCTGTCTCTGCCGGTCGCGCCGGAAGCGCATGGGCCGGCTGGTGTCGCCGGCCTCGCGGCCGGCCTGGTCGTCGGCGGGCGCGGTTGAGCGGGTCGCACCGCGCAGGCGATATTCGAGGTCCGACACGCGTGCCTCCAGCGCGCGCACGTCCTCCTGCAGGGCAGCCCCGGCCTGCTGCAGGGCCCGACGGCCGGCGGCCGGATCGGCGTTGATCCCCTCGCGGGCCAGCAGGCGACCGACGATCGCCTGTCCCTCGTCATCACCCAGCTCGCCGAGCCGGCGCTCCAACGCCAGCAGCTCGAGCTCGCGCTCGCGCGCCTCGTCGAGGTACTCCGGCGGGCGCACGATCAGGTAGATGATCGAACCGAGATAGGGCAGCACGAGCGACAGGGCGACGCACAGCGCGATCAGGGCGGGCGAGTGGATGCGCCGGCGGGCGTCCTGGTAGGTCCAATAGACCAGCGCGGCCCAGAGCGCGACCGCGAACAGTTGCACCAGCCGAATCGTCAGGTCCCAGGCGGCGGAATCGAAAAAGCCCGAGATGCTTTCGAACGGATCGCTGCCGCTATCGGTCGTCTGATTCACGCATCACCCGCAGGTCGGTGGGGCCGGGGTGCGCCCGGCGAGCGGGCGCGAGTGTAGCAGGGCCCCTCGGGCGTTCCCGCGGTGCCACGGACGCGCAATCGGTGCAACATTCGTTGCGACACCCTCACCCATCGGCCGCCGCCACCGAACGCAGGTCGACCAGCAGGTAGAGCGACCCGCAGATCACCACCAGGCCGTCGTCGCCCGCCGCGCTCCGCGCCCGGGCAAGGGCGGCCACGGGGTCGGGCTCGACCCGCGCCGGCAGACCGGCGGCGGCGGCCCCTGCGGCGACATCCTCGGGCGCGCGCGCACGATCGTGGTGTGAGCGCGTCGCGATCACCATGTCAATGTGGGGCGCCAGGGGCGCCAGGATGTGGGTGAGATCCTTGTCCGCCAGCACCGACATCACCGCCACCCGCGGGTGTCGGGAGTCACCCAACCCCGCCAGGGCATCGGCCAGCGCCGCCGCCCCGGCGGGGTTGTGGGCTCCGTCGATCAGGGTCGGCGGCCGCCCGGCGATCCACTCCAGCCGTCCGGGCATCGTGAACGATTGGATCGCCACCGCCACCGCATCCCCGTCGCGCTGGTCGACGAGCCGCAGCGACACTTGCCCAAGCTGCTCGCGCGCCTTGAGGAGGCGCATCGTCCCGCCATAGCAATCGTGCGGGGCCAGCACGCAATCGTCGGGCCGCAGCCGGCCGACCAGCAGGTCGATGGCGGCCATGCCGCTGGAGGTG
>DAOKZF010000118.1:1877-5767 GCA_035325785.1 Miltoncostaeaceae bacterium | reverse complement strand
CGGGCCGCGGCGGTCGGCTGGAAGGGCACGCGGGCGATGCCGCGTGCGCTGGTGCGCACGCGCGCCGCGGCGGTGGCGTTGTCGGCCTCGATGGCCAGGTCGACGCCCGGCACCGGCACGCCGCGGGAGTTGGTGACCGTCACGGTGGCGGCCGCCCCGACCCCGGCGATCAGGCGCGTGGGCAGTTTCACCTGGACACGGTAGGGGCCGTGCATGCGGGTCGCCTCGCGGTCGATCTTGCGGTAGAGGGCCTGGACGGGCGCGCCGAGGGCCGCCGGGTCGACCTCGCCCGGGCGTTCGTCGCCCATCATGTGGTGGACGTACAGCATCACCGCGGACTGCTGGTTGACCCGGTCGCTGCGCCCGTACTTCCAGAGGGCGTAGGCCATCTTGCGCTGATTGATCAGCGGCACGACCCGCCCGTCGCGGTTGCGCAGGCCGGCGGGCGACATCTCACGAAAGCGCCCGGCGGGCGACGGGTACCAGAAACGCAGGTCGATGCAGAAGGTCGGCAGCTCTTCCTCGGGTACCGCGCCGCGGAAGTCGCCGAACCAGCGGATGCCGTAGCGGTAGTTGACGTGCTGGCCGACGCCGTTGGTGCCGCAGGTGTTGCGCCCGTCGCGCGAGCAGGGGTCGCGCCGGTCGGGCGGCACCGCGTTTTCGACGGCCGTGCGGGCCTCAACCGCCGTCCGCGCCGGGGCGCCGACGGCGCCCTGCGCCGCGAGCGACCAGGTCGCCACGGCCGCAGCGACCGCGATCAGCAGGACGGAACCGGCGCGTACGGCAACCGATGCGCGCGCATGCAGCATGCACTTCCCCCAACACCCAAACATCACATGGCAGTCGGGGAGTTCTATCAGCGCCGGCTCGCGGGGCCACCGCCGATGGTCACGACGGCACGGCCCTGTAAGACTGGTTCGGTTGACGAGCGACGACGGACGGGTGGAGACGATGCCGGAACGGGCGCGGGAGAACGGGCGAAGGCGCGACGGACGGCGGGCCGGTGCGCCGGCGGCGACGCGCGAGGCGCGGCCATGAGCCCGGTGGTGCCGCCACCCGGGCCCGGCGGGCGGCGTCTGGGCGCCGACACGCTGGCGGTGCGCGGCGGCCTGATGCGCAGCGAGTTCGCCGAGACCTGCGAGGGGCTGTTCCTCACCCAGGGGTACGTGTACGCGAGCGCCGAGGAGGCCGAGGCGGCCTTCGCCGGCGAGGCCGATCACTACGTCTATTCGCGCTACGACAACCCGACCGTGACGATGTTCGAGCACCGTCTGGCGCTGTTGGAGGGGGCCGACGACTGCTTTGCGACGGCCACCGGGATGGCGGCGGTGTTCAACGCGCTGGCCGGCATGTTGGAGGAGGGCGACCGCGTCGTGGCATCGCGCGCCCTGTTCGGCTCGTGTTTCGTGATCCTCGCCGACCTGCTGCCGCGCTGGGGGATCACCACCGAGTTCGTCGACGGGCACGATCTGGACCAGTGGCGAGCCGCCCTCGCGCAGCCCACTCAGGCGGTGTTCTTCGAATCGCCGTCGAACCCGATGCAGGATCTGATCGACATCGCGGCGGTCTGCGAGTTGGCCCACGAGGCGGGCGCGCGCGTGGTGGGGGACAACGTGTTCGCGACGCCCCTGTTGCAGCGACCGATCCAGTTGGGGGCGGACGTGGTGGTGTATTCGGCCACCAAGCACATCGACGGCCAGGGGCGGGTGCTGGGCGGCGCGATCCTGGGTAAGAGCGGCTTCATTCGCGGCAGCGTGGAGCCGTTGATCCGCCACACCGGTCCGTCGATCAGCCCGTTCAACGCCTGGGTGCTGCTGAAGAGCCTCGAGACCCTCCGTCTGCGGCTGGCGCATCAGTGCGCGTCGGCGTTGCGGATCGCCGAGTGGTTGGAGGAGCATCCGCGCGTCGGCGCGGTGCGTTACCCCTTCCTGGCCAGCCACCCGCAGTATGCGTTGGCTCAGCGCCAGATGAGCGCCGGGGGAACGGTGGTGACGTTCACGTTGGCGGCCTCGGCCGGCGACGAGAAGCGGGCGGCCTTCGCCGCGCTGAACGGACTGCGGTTGATCGACATCTCGAACAACCTGGGCGATGCGAAGTCGCTGGTGACCCATCCGGCCACCACCACCCATCGCCGCCTGAGCCCGGCGGCGCGGGCGGCGGCGGGGATCGGCGACGGGGTGATTCGCCTCTCGGTCGGCCTGGAGAGCCCGGAGGATCTGATCGCCGATCTGGAGCAGGCGCTGCACGGGGTCGCCTGACCCCCTTGCGCAGGCCGGGGCGAATGGGCGAAGGTACCCTCGGCAGGTTCGTTACAGATCACACATAAAGGGGATCCCATGGCCGATGGCAGCGTGTACATCGTCACCGAGCTGGTCGGTACCAGCACCGAGTCGTGGGAGGACGCCGCGCGCGTCGCTCTGAAGACCGCCGCGAAGTCGCTGCGTGATCTGCGCATCGCGGAGATCGTGAAGCAGGACATTGTGATCGACGACGACGGGTCGATCGCGCTGTTCCGCGTCCGTCTGAACGTCTCTTTCCGGTACGACAAGGACTGATCCGCACGGCGGGGGCACGGTGTGAGTCCGCCGTGTCCCCGCCGTTGGGGTTCAGGTCGGGGTGAGCCGCAGGGAGCGCACCAGCCAGCGAACGCCCTCCCCGGCCGGTGTTTCCCCCACCCGTCCGCCGTCGAGCCGCACCGCGTTGGGTGCCGTGACGAGGCTGCGCAGCACGATGACCGTGCCGCAGTGCAGGCATAGGCGCCGCTCGTAGCGTTGGCCGGCGGCCTGATGGATGCCCACCACGAGCGCCGGGCGTTCGCAGAAGCGGCAGGGGTCGCTCGCCGGCGTCCAGGTGACGCGCGAATCGTGGCGCAGGGCGAGCCGGTGGATGCCCTCCCAGGGCGAGGTGACCGGTTCGTCCCCGGGCCCGCCGGCGCAGGCGGTACGCGCCGGCCGATCGGAGTCATCGGTGTCCCAGACGCCGAGCCAGTGGCGGGCGGCGCAGTGGGCGATGGTCGTCTGGTGGACGCCGGCGTCGCCCTCGCGGTAGAGCCAGGTCGGCGACATTTCGCAGCAGGGGCAGCGCAGGTCCCCCGGTTCGACCCCGCTCACGCCTCGGGGTCCTCGGTCGCGAGGGCGAGCGGGGCATCCGCCGTGGCGGCCGTGGCGGCCGCCTTGGCCCGCCGCTCGATCAGGATCTCGGCCACCAGGCGAGCGTCACGCAGGTACAGGCGACCGGGCACGCTGGCCGCCACCTTCTTCAACGCCTCCTGCGCCTCGTCGATCGCCGCGATGACGTCGGGCCCCAGGGAGGGGTCTTCGGCGGCGCCCCAGGCGACGTACGACACCTGCGAGATCCACCGAGCCGCCTCGCGCAACCCCCTCTGCAGCGCGCCGGCCGCCGTGGTTCCGCCGACATCCGCCAGATCGGCGAAGTCGTACATTCCGAGCTTTCTGAGCGTCGCGCCTCCGTGCCTCTTGGCCATACAGCCTCCTCTCCGAGTCGAGGGGCCTGATAACATCTGTGAACTGACTTCACAAGACATCCGGAGGGTCGATGTCCGCCCCGATCACCGCATCCCAGATCGCCCGTTTGGCGGGGGTCTCACGCTCGGCGGTCAGCAACTGGCGCCGGCGCCACGCCGACTTTCCCGCCCCCCTGGGCGAGGGGGCCGGCGCCAGTCCCCTCTTCGATCGGGCCGCGGTCGAGCGGTGGCTGCACGAGCGCGGCCTGTCCACCGCGCCCGCCGACACCGTCGACGCCCTGCGCTTGGCGGTGAGCGCCGGCGCCCGACGCCTGCCCGAGGACGCCGCCCTGGCGGTGGCGATCTGCGCCCTGGCGGGCGAACGCCCGGACGGGCCCAAGGAGGCCGAACGGGCGATCGTCGCCGC
>DAOKZF010000118.1:0-1867 GCA_035325785.1 Miltoncostaeaceae bacterium | reverse complement strand
CCATCCCCTGCGGGCCGAGGTGGCCGAGGACCTGCTGCGCGAGCGGCGCGGCGGGCGGCGCCGAGCGGCCGAGCACGAATCGGACGGCCGCCTGGCCCGGTTCATGGTGGCCCTCGCCGGTCGTCCGCGGGGCCGGGTGGTCGACCCGGCCGCCGGCTTTGCCACCCTGCTGCTGCTGGCCGCCCGCGCCGGCGAGGGCGGCGAGCTCAACCTGCACGGCCGGGAGATCAACCCGCGGGCGGCGGCGATCGCGCGCGCCCGACTGGCGCTGCACGGCATCGACGCCGAGATCACGGTCGCCGACGCCCTCGCCGGACCGCCTCCGCCCCCCGGACTGGCCGACCTGGTGCTCTGCGAGCCGCCGATCGGCCAGTGCCTCGCCCCGGACGCGGTGGATGAGAGCGACCCCCGCTGGCTGAGCCGACCCTCGCTCACGGGGGTCGATCTACTCTGGGTGCAGCACGCGAGCTGGCTCGCGCGGGCCGCGGGAGGGCGGGCGTTTGTGGTGAGCGGACGCGGGGCGGCCTTCCGGCGGGGCACGAGCGCCCGCACCCGGGCGGCCCTGCTGGAACGTGGCCTCATCGAGGCGGTGATCGGCCTGCCGGCCGGCGCCGGCGGGCGCACCACGCGCGTTCCGCTCGCCCTCTGGGTACTGCGCGGTGCCGGCGCGGCCCACGAGCCGCGCCCGGTGCTGCTGGCCGAATCCACCGACCTGGCCGACGCCGAGCGGATCCGCGAGCTGCTCGGGCGCGCCCGCACCGACGCGCGAGCCATTCCCGCCGGCCGAGGGGCGCGCATGGTGACGATCGCCGAACTGCTCACGGCCGAGGCGAACCTCGATCCGGCCCACTGGCTGGCGCCGACCCCACAGGAGCGGGTGGCCGCGCGGAAGGAGGCGCGGGCCGCCCTGCGCGAGGCCGACCGCCGCCTGCGCGCCGCGTCAACGCGGCTGCTGGGCGACGGCCACGGCTCACCGCCGGAGAGCGATGCCGCTGCGGCGGAGGCCCTCGCCGACTACGAGCGCGAGCTTGCCGGCGCGCGCCGGGCGGCGGCGACCCTGCGTCGCTCCCTCACCGGGGCAGATGCGCGGACGGACGCCGGTCGACGCGCCGCCGGGGCGACGGCCCGCCGGCACACGCCGCCCGGCGCGCCCCCACCTCCGTAGCGCCCGCGTTGGTCGAACTCAGCCCGCGGCGACCGCCTGCAGCACCCGCCCGAGGCGCGCGTCCACCTCGGTCGCCGCGCCCTGAAGGGCGTCGTTGCCGACCACGCCCAGCATGGCGCCGGCGTCGACCGCGCTCACCTTGGTGACGCCGTCCTGCTGGTGCACCACCACGTTGCAGGGCAGCAGCACCCCCAGCAACGGCTCGGCCTGAAGTGCGCCGTGGGCGATCTTCGGGTTGCAGGCGCCCAGGATCACGTACGGGTCGCGCTCGACGCCCAGTTTGTTCTTCATGGTGGCCTGCACATCAATCCGAGTGAGCACTCCGAACCCCTCGGCGGCCAGCGCCTCTTCGACCCGGGCGATCGCGCCCTCCTGGTCAAGGTCGCAGGTGACGGTGTGCGAGAAAGCGGTCACATCGACGGGCATCGGCCCTCCCTCGGGGATCGGTTCGTTCGGCGTGCGACGCACACCACTATACAACGATCTAGTTGTAAACGGAGAATCCTCAGCGCAACCGCCCCCTCAGCGAGGCGAGCACCCACCAGCCGACCAGGGCGCAGGCGGCCGCCACCAGAAAGGCCGCCGTCCAGTCGAGCGCGCCCACCACGGCGCCGAAGGCCGGGGGCGCCACCACCACCGCGCAGAACAGAATCGTGTTCTGCAGTCCCAGGGCCGTGCCCACCCGGCGCGGGCCGGCCATCT
>DAOKZF010000117.1:0-5774 GCA_035325785.1 Miltoncostaeaceae bacterium | reverse complement strand
CCCGGCGCGGCCGCCCACGCGCGCGACGCCCTGGTCACCCTGCTGCGCCTCAACGGGGTCGCGGCGCGCGACTTGATGAGCTTCCGCGCCCTGATCGAAGGCGAAGCGGTGGCCGAGGCCGCCCGACGGGCCGAGGGGCTCTGGTTGGAACAGGCACGCGACGCGCTCTCGGCCATGCACCGCCCGGAGCTCACCGCCGCCCAGTACGAAGAAATTGACCTGGTGTTCCACATGGCCCTGGCGCGCGGATCGGGCAACCAGGCGCTGTTCCTGGTGATGTCCGCCCTGCGCGGAGCGGTGGCACGCCACCTGCTCGCCCAGTTGGAAAGCCAGAGCGACCTGCCCGCGACCCTCCAGCGGCTCACGCGCGAGCACACCGCCATCCTCGCCGCGATCGAGGCCGGCGACTCCGAGGCCGCGCGGCGCCGCATCCGTTCGCACATCGCCCACTTCTACGGCGACCGCTGAGGAACCGATGCGCGTCGCCCTCATGCGCACCTGCCTGTCGGACCTGGTCGCCCCCACGGTGGCCCGCTCCAGCCGCCGAGTGCTCGAGGCCGCCGGCATCGCGGTGCGCGTGCCGCGCGGGCAGACCTGCTGCGGGCAGCCGGCCTGGAGCAGCGGCCACCCCGAACAGGCCCGCCCGGTGGCGCGCCGTGCCCTGCGCGCCTTTCGCGACTGCGACGCGCTGGTCGTGCCCTCCGGTTCGTGCGCGGCGATGGTCGTGCACGGCTATCCGCAGCTGTTCGCCGGCGAGCCGGAGGAGCAACAGGCCCTGGAGTTGGCCGGCAAGACCTTCGAGTTCTCCCAGTTCCTGGCCCGCCATCGACTCACCCCGCCCGCCGCCTCCGGTGGCACCGTCACCTACCACGACTCCTGCCACATGCTGCGCATGCTCGGCGAGCGCGACAGTCCGCGCGCCTGCCTGGACGACCTGGGCACCGTCGAGCTGCGCGAGATGGACCGGCGCGAAACCTGCTGTGGATTCGGCGGCATGTTCAGCCTCGACTTCCCCGAGGTCTCGGGGAAACTCGGACTCGACAAGGCCCGGGACGCGGCCGCGACCGGCGCCGACCGGCTGGTCGCCTGCGACCTCTCGTGTCTGCTGCACATCACCGGCTGCGCCCACCGCCACGGCATCCCGCTGCACGCCCGCCATCTGGCGGAGCTGATCGTCGAGGACGCGTTGACATGAGCGCCCCGCCGCGCCGGGTGATGTATCCCGATGTGCAGGGCACCCTGCGCGAGCGGACGGTGGAGGCGATCGCCGATGAGCAGCTCGGCGCCAACCTGGCCTCCGCCTCGGCCTCGTGGGCGAAGGGCCGCGAGACGATGGTGCGCCAGTACGGCTTCGCCGAGATGCGCGACCGGGCGCGCGACATCCGCACCGACAACATCCGCCGTCTGCCCGAGCTGCTGGCGCGTCTGGAGGACAAGGTGCGCGCCGCTGGCGGCGTCGTCACCCGGGTGGCCGACGGGGCCGCCGCCTGCCGGTACATCACCACCCTGGCCGCCCAGCGCGACGCCCGTCTGGTGGCCAAGTCGAAGTCGATGGCCACCGAGGAGATCGGCCTGAACGGCGCGCTCGCCGACGCCGGCCTGCGCGTGGTGGAAACCGACCTGGGCGAGTGGATCCTCCAGCTGGCCGACCAGCACCCCAGCCACATCATCGCCCCGGCGGTCCATCTGAACAAGGAGCAAATTCGCGCCCTGTTCGCCGCCGAGAGCGGCGGACCGGTGCCCGAGGGGCGCGAGGCGCTGATCGCCCACGCCCGCCGGCGCCTGCGCGAGGTGTTCGCCGCGGCCGACATCGGCGTGTCGGGGGTGAACATCGCCGTGGCCGAGACCGGCACCGTGTGCATCGTCGAGAACGAGGGCAACGGGCGCCTGGTGACCGCGCTGCCACGCGTCCACGTGGCCGTGATGGGCATGGAGCGGGTCGTCGAGAACTGGGAGCAGGCCGCCCACATCCTCCAGACGCTCCCGATGTCGGCCATCGGCGACGACGCCGCCGGCTACGTCAACCTGGTCACCGGGCCCCGCCGCCCCGGTGAGCACGATGGGCCCGAGGAATTCCACCTACTGATCCTCGACGGCGGACGGGCCGACCTGCGGGGCACCGACCTGGAGGAGGCGCTGCACTGCATCCGCTGCGGCGCCTGCCTCTACGCCTGCCCCATGTGGCGCAGCGTCGGCGGCCAGGCCTACGGGTCGCCGTACTCCGGGCCGATCGGCGCGGTCATCACGCCCCTGCTCGAGGGGATGCGGGGCGAGTCGTCCGGCGAGCTGCCGTTCCTCTCCTCGCTGTGCGGCGCCTGCCACGACGCCTGCCCGGTGGGCATCCCGCTGCACGACCTGCTGGTGAAGGTGCGCGCACGCACGCTCACCCCGGCCCACACAGAGGCCCGTCGGCGCATGCGCGTCTGGAGCCATCTCTGGCGCACGCGGACCGGATACCAGCTCACCCGGGCGGGGAGCCGATCGGCCTTCGCCCTCATGCGCCTGAGCGGACGCTGGCGGCGACGCCTCCCCGGGCCCGCCGCACCCTGGACCGCCCAACGCGATCTGCCGACCCGCTGGCCACCCGAACCGTGAGCGACTCCGCCCCCGCCGAGCGTCTGCTCGAGGCCCTCGCGCGCCGCCGGGCGACCGGTGCCCGCCTCACGGCCGCCGCCGCGCCCGCAGCCACGCTGGCGCAGGTCCGCGACTGGGGCGCAACGCGGGTCCTCGCGCCCGACGAACCCCTGCTGGATGAGCTGGGGGTGATCGACGCGCTGCGCGCGGCCGACATCGAGGTGCTGCGCTGGCCGGCCGGGCGCGCCGGCGGGTGGCGGGAACTGCTGGGGCTGGAGGGCCCCACCGACACCGTCGCGCTCACCACTCCCGACCTGGCGGTCGCCGAACGGGGCACGCTGGTGCTCGCGGCCGAGGCGCGGCGCGGGCGGAGCCTCGATGCGGTCTGCGAACGCCACCTGGCGGTGCTGCCCGCCTCGCGCATCCGCCTCACGCTCGCCGACGCGTTGCGCGAACAGTTCGCCCCCGGACGCCCGGTGGCCAGCGCCGTGTCGCTCGTGTCGGCCCCCAGCCGCACCTCGGACATCGAAAAGATCTCGACCCTCGGCGCCCACGGCGCACTGTCGTTGCATGTGCTCGTGGTGGAGGATCGGTGAGCGGGCCATCTCATCACCAACCGGAGGGGTCCGGATGCGCATCGTAATCGTGGGTGGCGGCGTGGTGGGCACCACGCTGTGGCGCATCCTCAGCCGACAGGGCATCGAGGCGACGGTGCTCGACCGGGCGCCCGCGGGCGCCACCGGCGCTCCGCGTCCGTTCATGCTCCCCTATCACGGCTTCGACGCCCTGCGCGCCGCCGGCGTGTGGGAGCCGATCCACGCGATCGCCTGGGAGATCGCCCCCCAGGCGGACGGGCCGGTGGCGATCACCGCCACGTTCACCCACGTGAGCGCCCTGCTCGCCGACGGGGTGCCGGTGCACCACGACAGCGAGGTCACCGGGCTGGTGCGCGAGCAGGGCGGACGGATCACCGGCGTGACGGTGCGCGACGGGAGCGGCGATCACGCCCTGGACGCCGACCTGGTGGTGGCGTGCGATGGGCTCGGCTCGCCCACCCGCACGCTGGCCGGACTGACCGCCGAAACCCGCTCGTCGGGCGCCGGTCACCTGTCGTTTCTCACCCCGGTGATCATCGACCGGCCGTTCACGATGCACTACCAGTCGACCGGCCGTCAGGTGGGACTGCTCGGTTGGCCCCAGGGCAGCGGCGGTTGGGGGGGGATCCGCCGCCGCCGGGAGGGGGCCGCGCGCCCCCCGGGGCTTGATCGCCTCCGGGGGGCCCTCGCCCCGCTTCTTGCCGCCCCCCGGCCGGCGCTCGACTGGCTGACCTCGGTCGACCAGCTGGTGTACCGCGAGCCGCTGATCCTCACCTGCCCGCGGTGGTGGACTCCGGGTCTGGTGATCATCGGCGACGCCGCCCATTTCCTTGGGCCGGAGGCCGGCATCGGCGCCGGGCTGGGCCTGGGCGACGCGCATGCGCTGGCGCAGGCGATCGCCCAGAACCGCACCGATCCCGATGCGGCCTGCGCCGACTACGAACGCTGGCGCGCTCCCGCCGCCCGCCCCTACGAGGCGGTCGGTCCCGAGGGCGCCCGCATCGTGCGCGGCGGCATACAGCCCACCGGGGAGATCTGGCCGCCCGAGGAGTGAGGGCGCCTCAGCGGCGCGCCGCGCGCATCGCCCGCTCGGCATCGCGCTGGGCATCGCGCTCGGCGATCGCCCGGCGCTTGTCGTAGGTGCTCTTGCCGCGCCCCACGCCGATCTCGAGCTTCGCCAGACCCTTGCTGAAGTACATCCTCAGAGGGACGATCGTGAGCCCCTTCTCGGCCACCGCCCGAGCGAGCTTCTCGATCTCCCGCCGGTGCAACAGCAGCTTGCGGGTGCGCATCACATCGTGACCGGCCTGACCGGAGTTGATGTAGTCGGCGATGTGGGCGCCCACCAACCAGGCCTCCCCATCGCGAATCTGCACATAGGCGTCGCGAATTGTGGCGCCCCGCTCGCGCAGCCCCTTCACCTCGGTGCCCTCGAGCGCCAGACCGGCCTCGTAGCGCTCGAGGATCTCGTACTCGTGCGTCGCCCGCCGGTTACGGGCGATGTCGCGGAAGCGCTCATCGCGGTCGGTCTTTTTCTTCGTGCTCTTGGCCATCGCCGAGTGAAACTAGCGGATTATCCGCCCACCACGATTCTCCCCTGGCCCGGGCTCGCAAAAGCACCCGCCCGGCACTGTTACCATCGCCCGTGGCCGTGAACGATGGCGCAATCGGTACGGGGGGCGCGGCGCTGGCGAGAGGTCGCTACTGGCTGCTGCTGGCGGGCGCGTTCATCGTGTACGCGTCGGCCAACGCCGTGGTGCCGATCGCCGAGGAGCTGCGCGCCCTGCTGGGGCGCGCCCCGGGCGGGGCCGGCGTGTTTCTGGCCCCGTTTGCGACCGGATTCGGCATCGGCTGCCTCGTGTGGTTTCTGCTCGCCCGCACGCGCCCCGCCCGCCTGGTGCTCCCGCTCGCGCTGGCGGTCACCGGCCTCGGTGGCCTGCTGAGCGTGCTCGCCCTCGGCGAGGGCGGGATGATGTGGGGACGTCTGCTCGCCGGACTGGGAGCGGCGGGCTACCCGGCCGCCGCCCAGGCGCTGATCGCCACCGGCGCCCCGTCCGCCCGCAGGGGTCAGATGATCGGCGGCTTCATCACCGCGGTCGTCGCGGGCAGCTTCATCGGCCAGGCGCTGGTGGGCGCCCTGGCCGAACTGTCCTCGGCCCGCTTGGCGTTGGTGGTCGTGTGCACGATTGCGCCCGCGCTGGCCGCGCTCGCGTTGTGGCGCGCCCTGCCGGCCGCCCCGGACGCGCGCCGCGTGGCGCGTGTCTCGTATGTGCCTCCCCGGGCCATCGCGCCCGCGATGGCGGTCGCCCTGCTGGCCTTCGCCGGCTACTGGCTGCTCTTGGCCGAACTGCCCGCCGCGCTGCGCACCGAACGCTACGGCCTGGGGGCCGCGGCGGCCGGCACCCTCTCGCTGCTCGGCCTGCTGGGAGCGGTGACCGCCCTGGTCGCCGGACGGGTTGCCGACCGGCGCGGGCAGCGGCTGCCGGCCACCGTCACGCTGATCATCGGGGTCGCCGGGCTCACCCTCACGCTCTCCCCCGCCACCCCCTTGTGGCTGTTCGCCGTCGGCTACGGCCTGTTTCTGGCCGCCTATTGGGCGCTGCT
>DAOKZF010000116.1:5504-5779 GCA_035325785.1 Miltoncostaeaceae bacterium | reverse complement strand
GACCTGGTGGCGGTGGTGCCCGACCGCGCCTGGGTTGACCGGCTGCGCGAGGGGTTGCCGCAGCTGCCGGCCGATCAGCGCCGGCGGTGGGGGAGCGAGCACGGCATCGGGTTTGAGGACGCCGAGGTGCTGTGTGAGACGGCGAAACTGGCCGAGTATTACGAGGCCGTGGCCGCGCAGGCCGACCTCAAGGCGGCCGCCAACTGGATTCGCGGCGAGCTGCGCGCCCAGCTGCGCGAGGTGCTCAGCTTCGTCCGCGCCCAGCGCGAGATCCC
>DAOKZF010000116.1:4024-5494 GCA_035325785.1 Miltoncostaeaceae bacterium | reverse complement strand
ACCGCACCCTGTCGGTGCCGCTGGCCAAGGAGGTGCTGGCCGAGCTGATCGCCCACGGGGGCGACCCGGCGGCGATCGTGGCCGAGAAGGGCCTCGGCCAGATCAGCGACGACGGCGAACTGACCGCGCTGGTGGAGCGCCTGTTTGCCGACAACCCGACACAGGCCGAGCAGCTGCGCGCCGGTAAGGACAAGCTGATCGGTTTCTTTGTGGGGCAGGCGATGAAGGCCACCGGGGGGAAGGCCGACCCGGGGCGGCTGAACGCCCTGATTCGGGAGCACGCCGGTCTGTGATGGTGGCGCCGGGCGGGTTCGGGATGCCGAAGCCGCCAACGGTGCGCGAGCGGCCCTGATGCCTCACCCTGTGGATTAGGGTGAGGGTCGTGGGCGTCGACAACCCGGCGTGCATGTGGACCTCAACCTGAACCGGAGTTCGTTCACGCGCCCGCGATGGTCGCGCGCCGCGGGACGAGACGCCAACGGGAACCCATCGGCGATGCGGAGTGTCAAGGAACGCGTGAGGGTGCGCCGCGCCGCACGCGGCCGACGGCGGTGTGTCTCAGGTCGCGGGTGAGGGGTGATGTTCGGGACGGTTGTCGGCGACCCGGGCGGCCCTGCGGCCATTAACATCCCGGGCATGTTCGACCTCTGGACGCTCGTGCGTTTCGCCCACCTGTTCGGGGTGATCCTCTGGATCGGCGGCATGCTCATGATGGCGGTGATCGTGGTGCCGCTGGCCCGCGCCGCCGGCAACCGCGCGATGATCGCGGTGGCCGCGCGCCGCTACGGCATCATCGGCGGCCTGGCGTGGCTGCTCTTGCTGATCACCGGCTTCGGTCTGATGGACCACCGTGGGGTTTCGGTGGGAGACCTCCCCGACAGCGAATACGGGCGCAGGGTGATGACGAAACTCATCCTGCTGCTGGTGATGGGAGTGATCGTGCTGGTGCACGCGCTCTGGCAGGGGCGCAAGGTCACCCGCGCCGACGAACGCGGCGACGAGGCCGCGGCGCATCGCTGGCGAATGCTCGGAGCGGTCTTCGACACGCTGCTGCTGATCGGCTCGCTGGTCGCCCTGTGGATCGCCGCGAGCCTGGTCGGCTGATCGCCACCGCTCGGCCGAGCGGTGTGCGGGCCGTCGGCGCGGGTGGCGTGTCGTAATCTGGGCGGACCAACCGACGGGAGACCACAGCGCGATGGGTGAAGCGATCATCTACGTGGAGGAGACCCGCGCCAAGCCGGGCGCCGGGGGCGCCACGCGCGACGCGGGCATCTGGTTCTGGACCGGTGAACAGGCGCGGTTCATCGAGCATGGCGGCCATCGTCGGGCGCAGGAGTTCGCGCGGGACGCCGGCCTACCGCTGGCCTTTTGGGGCGAGGGCTACGGCTACCCCGGTGTGCCGCGGGACGCGTCCAAGGCGACCGTCGAACGGTGCATCGCCGAGGCCGAGGAACGCGCGCGTGCCATCCT
>DAOKZF010000116.1:0-4014 GCA_035325785.1 Miltoncostaeaceae bacterium | reverse complement strand
CACGGACCGATGATCGGCGCCGCCGGGTCGGGATAAGCCTCGCCCCGGCGAGGGCCGGTCAGTGGTGGGTCACCGCGCGGGGGATTGCCGGTGCCAGGCTCGCACCGGCCGCGGCCAACGCGACCGCGGCCAGCAGCAGGTAGGTGGCGCCCATGCCGACGCTCAGCGAGAGCCACGCGCCCACCGCCGCGCCCCCGGCGCCGGCCGACGCCCACACGGCCCCCCCGACCAGGGCGACCCCCGGTGCGACGGCGGTCGGCGCCGCCGCGCGCTGCGCCGAGGAGATCAGCGCACCGACGAAGGCACCCGAGGCCAGGCTCAACGCGAAGGCGGCCGCCGAGAGCAGCACCCCGCCGGCCGCATAGGCCACCAGGGCCGCCGCCGCCTGAATGGTCAGGGCCGAGGCGATCAGGCCGCGCGGGCCGCTGCGGGTCGCCCCGTAACGCAACGCCGGACGCACCAGGCGGACCCC
The DNA here is from genome assembly GCA_035325785.1 of Miltoncostaeaceae bacterium. Lineage (GTDB taxonomy): Bacteria > Actinomycetota > Thermoleophilia > Miltoncostaeales > Miltoncostaeaceae > JAVJSF01. The sequence goes on along the minus strand of DAOKZF010000116.1, from coordinate 3,542 downwards.
GACGAATCCCAGCGCGAGCGCCGGAATCAGGCCGGCATGCAATCCGACCTCGTTGCGCAGCCAGAGCACCAGGATCGTCGAGAGGGCCGCGCCGATCGCCACGCTCAACGCGCCGGCGAGCAGGGCTCCCCGCAGCAAGGGCTCCCCACCGGCCACGCGCACCCCGGCACGGACCGCGTGCGGCAACGGGATGACGCCCTCCGGGCGCAGCTCGATGTGATGGCTGTGGCTCAGGGTGACCGCCGCGCCGGTTAGGGCGGCCGCCACGGCGAAGCCCAGTGCTCCCCGCGGGCCGAACAGCGCCCCGAGGGCCAGGACGCCGGCCACACCGAGCGCCTGCCCGGCTCCGAAGCGGCGGGTCAGCTGGCTCATCGCCGCGTGTGTGCGCGAACGGGCGACCAGGTGCAGCAGCACGTCCGCCGCCGTCGCGTCGAAGACCGCGCGGGTGATTCCCATCAGCAGCGCGGTCGCGGCCATGGCCGGCGGGACATCCGCCAGGGGGCCGATCAGGAACAGGAGAAGAGCCCCGCCGGCGCCGATCTGGGCGGCGGCCATCAGACGGCGGCGGGAGCCGCGGGCGACCGCCAGGGCGGCCGGCGGGCCGACGAACGCCAGGGGCAACACGCTCGCCGCGATGATCGCCGCCGCGGCGGCCGGGCCGCCGCCGACGGTGGCCGACAGCCACACCAAACCGATCGTGCCGGCCGCCTGGGCGGCCGCGAAAAGAGTCTGAGAACGCCACAGGCGCTGGCGTTCGCGCAGCGCGTGAACGTCAAGAACCGGGGGAGAGCTGGTGTCCTGCGTTACATACCTCCGTGCCGAACACGCCGACGGCCGGCGCACAGCGCCGGCCGCAGACGATCACGATATGAAGAGAGTCGTCGCCGGACGGGTCACCGACGCCGTTGCCCACCGTAGCGCGCCCGCGTCGGGCCCGCCCGGGCGACCGGTCACATCGCCGCGAGCACCTGCGGGGCAACCTGCTTCTTGCGGCTCATCACACCCGGCAGGTCCAGCCCTCCGTCGACCGCGCTCACGCCGAACGCGCGCTCCAACGGCGCCGGATTGCCGGCCACCAACAGGTCGGTACCCTTGGCGATGATGTCGGTCACCATCAGGGCGAAGATCTCGTAGCCGTTCGCCACCCGCTGCGCCTCCAGAGCGTCGCGCAGCTCGCCTCGGCGGGAGGCCAATCCCGGGCCGACCGTCTCGATCTGGGCGATGCAGATCAGCCCCGAGCCGGTCTGGTACTCCTTGGCATCGCGATTGATGATCCCCTCGGCCGCCACGTTGGCCACGTCCGACGAGGCGGTGAACATCGCCGTGCCGAACTCGGTCGCGTCTAGGCCGAGCAGGCCCTCCAGGTAACGCACCACCTCGCGGTCGCGGTCGGTGGTGGTCGGCGAGCTGAGGATCACCGTGTCCGAGAGGACCGCCGCCAGCAGCAGGGTGGCGGTCGAGCGTTGCGGCTCCCGCCCGGCGGCCCGGAAACGCTCGGTCACCAGCGACGCGGTGCTGCCGATCGGATCGAACGTGGCGGCCACCGGGAAGCGGGTCTCGATCGAACCGATGTGGTGGTGGTCGAGGATCTCGACGATGTCGGCCTGCTCGATGCCCGGGACGCTCTGAGCGGTCTCGGCGTGGTCGACCAGGATCACGCGGCGCGCCGGCGGGTTCACCAGGTTCGCCGGCGTCACCAACCCCAGGGGACGGCCGGCCTCATCCACCACGATCGCGGCCGAGTAGTGCACATGGCCGATCTTCCCGGCCACCTCTTCGGCCAAATCGTCGGGCGAGACGGTCAGCAGATCGTCGGTGCCCATGACGTCGCCGGCCCGCACCGACAATGAGATCATGCGGCCGGTCGTGTACGAGTCGAGCGGCGAGACGACCACCCCGACTCCGGCCTCGCGCGCCTTGGCGACCACGTCGGGGGACGGCGCGGCGTAGGTCGACACCAGCAGGGCGACCCCGATCTCGACCGCCTTCATCTGGGCGTCGTCGCGGTTGCCGATGATCGCGATGTCGTTCGACTCCATCTGGGTGCCCATGCTCGCGACGTCGGTCGTGACCGCCCACAGGCGGCCATCGATCCGGCGGGGGGGGGGCACCAACACCTCGCCGCCGATCACCCGCACCAGGGCGTCGACCGACACCGGCCGCTGGGCGAAGCTCGCCGGCTCCTTCGACTCGCGCAGGTAGCGGCGGGCCAGTTCACGTTCGGTCACGATCCCGCACAGGGCGCCCTGCTCGTCGACGATCGCCATCAACTCGGCGCCCGCCTCGCCCATGGCCAAGCCGACCTCGCGCAACGGAGCGTCGCGCTCGGCGCTCGGCACGGCGCGGTCCATCACGTCGCCGGCGCGCGCCATCACGTGCTCGAGCAGCTGGGGCGCCTCGGCGCCGGCCTGCTCCAACACCCATTCGGTCTGGGCGTTCAGCTCGCCCAGGCGCACGGGCACGTAGCGGCCGTCGGGATCCAACAGTTGCTTGAGCTCCGCCAGCCCGACCGCCGCGGCGATCGAGTCGGTGTCGGGATTCCGATGGCCCGTGACGTAGATCGGGGCTGCGTCGTCCATGTGTCTCGCTACCGGTCCTGGTTGGGTGGTCTCGCCGCGTCGCACGGATCGCGGCGCCGAAGGCCCGCGCGCGCCGGCCGATCCGGCCGCGGGGCGCCGTCCCGTCGGAGACGGTCAGGCGGCGGGCTATCATAGTCCGATGAGCCGGACTCCCGGAGGCGCGCACCGCGCGGCCGGTCATCTGCGGCGCGGTGCCGGGCTGCTGTTGGCCGTCGCACTCGCCGCGTGCGGGCCGCGTGCCCCGGCGGCCTTGGGGGGCGACGCGTGGCCGGTCGACCGGCACGATCCCGCTCAGAGCGGACGCAGCACGGCGGTGGGGCCGGACCGTCCGCTGGTGCGGTCCGGCTGGCCGGTCGCCATGGGCGTCGGCGCGCTGCGGATCGCGCCCAACGGGAACATCGCGGCGCCGGCGATCGGTTCGACCGCGGAGGGAATCCATGCCGCCGACGGCCGTTTGCGGCGCCTCACCGGCGCCCACGGGGTGATGGCGATCGGGGCGGACGGTCGTCGCTATGCGCGGGCGGGGGTGAGCGCGGACGCCGTCGAGGCCCGCGATTCCTCCGGGCGGTTGCTCTGGCGATCCGCGCCGTTGTGGTTGGGGGAAACGGCGTCCGATCGGACCTTCGTGCCGCTCGGGGCGGGTGGGGTGGCCGTCGGCGGCCCGTACGGCACCGCGGCGCTCGATGGAGCCGGACGGGTGATGTGGACCGACGGCTTCGGGTTCGCCAATCCCGGGGGGGTGGCGGCGGCCCCCGACGGCACGGTCTATTTCGGTCACACCGCGGCGGACGGCTTCTCGGTTGGGGCTCGCCGAGCGGACGGCGGGGTGGCGTGGACCCGCGAACTCCCCGGCGCGGTGCGCTCCCTGGCGTTTGGGGATGGGCGGGTGATCGCGGTCCACGATCGGGCCAGCGTCGCGGGCGGTGCGGCGGTGGTGGCGCTGGATGGCGCCGACGGCACCGT
>DAOKZF010000115.1:2723-5842 GCA_035325785.1 Miltoncostaeaceae bacterium | reverse complement strand
CCCCGGGCAGTGGTACCTCGATCGGACTCGCCGGCGGGTGGTCTACCGGCCGCTGCCCGGGGAGTCGGTGGACAAGATCGGCGCCCTGGCGCCCACGACCGAGTGCGTGCTGCGGATTGCGGGCAGCCAGGAGCAGCCGACTCGCGACGTGGTGGTGCGCGGGTTGACCGTGATGGTGACCAACACGACGCTGGTGGCCGGCGGGTTCGGGGCGGGGCGGGAAGGACGCGCGGGGGCTGTGGGGCCCGCCGGGGGACGGCCGGCGGTCTTTCTGGCGAACCTCGGCACCGTTGCCGACCACACGGCCCGGGCCACCTTCGCCGCCAACCTGTTCGCGGCCGCCGGCATCGAGGTCCGCCAGGGCAGCGATGCGGACGACGACGCGCGCGTGGCCGAGGCGTTCGCGGCCTCCGACGCCCGTCTGGCCTGCATCTGCTCCTCCGACGACGTCTACGCCGAGCGGGCCGCCGCTGTCGCTCGGAGCCTGGCCCGGGCCGGAGCCGTGCGGATCTACCTCGCCGGACGCCCCGGCGATGGCGAGGCCGCCCTGCGCCAGGCGGGCGTGCACGAATTCGCGTATGTCGGCTGCGACGCGCTGGCGTTGCTGACCGGCGCCCTCGACGTCCTGGGAGTCCCGGCATGAGCGCCATCCCCGACTTTGGCAACCTGCCCCTCGGCGACCCGTCTCCCACGCCCGACGCCGCTTCCACGGGCGGGATGGGCGACTGGCAGACCCCGGAGGGCATCGCCGTCGCGCCTCTGTATACCGCGGCCGACCGCGAGGGGCTGGGCTTTCCCGACACCTATCCGGGATTGGCACCGTTCGTGCGTGGGCCGTACCCCACCATGTACGTCAACCAGCCGTGGACCGTGCGCCAGTACGCGGGTTTCTCGACCGCCGAGGAATCGAACGCCTTCTACCGGCGCAACCTGGCCGCCGGCCAGAAGGGGCTCTCGGTGGCCTTCGATCTGCCGACCCACCGCGGCTACGACAGCGACCATCCGCGGGTGGCCGGCGATGTCGGCATGGCCGGGGTCGCGATCGACTCCATCCTCGACATGCGCCAGCTGTTCGCCGGGATTCCCCTGGACCGGATGACCGTCTCGATGACCATGAACGGGGCGGTGCTGCCGATTCTGGCGCTCTACATCGTCGCGGCCGAGGAACAGGGGGTGCCGCCCGAGAAGCTGGCCGGCACGATCCAGAACGACATCCTCAAAGAGTTCATGGTCCGCAACACCTACATCTATCCGCCGTCGCCCTCGATGCGGATCGTGTCGGACATCTTCGCCTACACCTCCCAGCGCATGCCGCGCTACAACTCGATCTCGATCTCCGGCTACCACATGCAGGAGGCCGGGGCGACCGCCGACCTGGAGCTGGCCTACACGCTCGCCGACGGGGTCGAGTATCTGCGCGCGGGGCGGGCCGCCGGCCTCGACGTGGACGCCTTCGCGCCACGGCTGTCGTTCTTCTGGGCCATCGGCATGAACTTCTTCATGGAGGTCGCCAAGCTGCGCGCGGCCCGGCTGCTATGGGCGCGGCTGGTCTCCCGGTTCTCGCCGAAGAACGCGAAGTCCCTGTCGTTGCGCACCCACTCCCAGACCTCGGGCTGGTCGCTCACCGCCCAGGACGTGTTCAACAACGTGATGCGCACCTGCATCGAGGCGATGGCCGCCACCCAGGGGCACACGCAGTCGCTGCACACCAACGCGCTCGACGAGGCGCTGGCGTTGCCGACCGACTTCAGCGCCCGCATCGCGCGCAACACCCAGCTGTTCCTGCAGCAGGAGTCGCTGACCACCCGCGTGATCGACCCGTGGGGCGGCAGCCACTTCGTGGAGCGACTCACCGCCGACCTGGCCGCGGCCGCCTGGACGCACATCGAGGAGGTCGAGGCCGCCGGCGGTATGACCGCGGCGATCGAGCAGGGCCTGCCGAAGCTGCGCATCGAAGAGGCCGCCGCGCGCACCCAGGCGCGGATCGACTCGGGCCAGCAGCCGGTGATCGGCGTCAACCGCCACCGGCTCGCCCAGGAGGACCCGATCGACGTGCTCAAGGTCGACAACCGGGCCGTGCGCGCGAGCCAGATCGAGAAACTGCGCCGGCTGCGGGCCGAGCGCGACGAGCAGGCCTGCCGCACCGCGCTGGAGCGTCTGACGGGCGCCGCCCGGCGGTTGAACGACGGCACCCGGGGCGACGGCCTGGACGAGAACCTGGTGACCCTCGCGGTCGACGCGGCCCGTGCCCAGGCCACGGTGGGGGAGATCAGCGACGCGCTCGAAGCGGTTTTCGGCCGTCACATCGCCCGCATCCGTACCATTTCGGGCGTGTACCGCCAGGAGGTGGGGATGTCCCCCGACAGCGAGCGCGTGCAGGAACGGGTGAGCGAATTCGCGCGCCGTCGCGGGCGCCGACCGCGCATTCTCGTGGCGAAGATCGGCCAGGACGGCCACGATCGCGGCCAGAAGGTGATCGCCTCCGCCTTCGCCGATCTCGGCTTCGACGTCGATGTCGGACCGTTGTTCCAGACGCCGGCCGAGGTTGCCCGCCAGGCCGTCGAGGCCGATGTGCACATCGTCGGCGTCAGCTCGCTGGCGGCCGGGCACCTGACGTTGGTGCCCGAGCTGCGGCGGGAGCTGGCGGCCCTCGACGCCGAGGACATCCTGATCGCGGTGGGCGGGGTGATCCCGCCCGGCGACTGGGACGAGCTGCGGGCCGCCGGCGCGGCGGCGATCTTCCCGCCCGGCACCGTGATCTGCGGCGCCGCCGAGGAACTGCTGCAACGACTCGACGAGGCGAACGCCGCCGCCGCGCCATGAGCGGCGGACCGAGCGTCGGCCCGTCGGTCGACGCGCTGGTCGACGGCGTGCTGGCGGGCCGCCGCCGCCAGATCGCGCGGGCGATCACCCTGGTCGAGTCGACCCTGCCCGCCCACCGAGCCGCCGCGCGCGCGCTGCTGGAGCGCCTGTTGGCGCACGCGGGCAGATCCCACCGGATCGGGATCACCGGCGTGCCCGGCGCCGGGAAGTCCACCTTCATCGACGCCCTCGGTGTGCGCCTGACCGAGGCGGGGCACCCCGTGGCGGGGGTGCGGGGCGGGGCCCCCCCCTCCCCC
>DAOKZF010000115.1:0-2713 GCA_035325785.1 Miltoncostaeaceae bacterium | reverse complement strand
GATCCCTCCTCGACCCGCCACGGCGGCAGCATTTTGGGCGACAAGACCCGCATGGCCCGCCTGGCGGGCGATGCGCGCGCCTTCATCCGCCCCTCGCCGAGCGCGGGCACCCTGGGTGGGGTGGCGCGGGCGACCCGCGAGGCGATCGTGATCGTCGAGGCCGCCGGGTACGACATCGTCCTGGTCGAAACCGTCGGGGTCGGCCAATCCGAGACGGCCGTCGCGGGGATGGTCGACACCTTCCTGCTGCTGATGGTCGCGCGCACCGGCGACTCGCTTCAGGGCATCAAGAAGGGCATCCTGGAGTTGGCCGATGTGATCGCGGTGAACAAGGCGGACGGCGACCATGTGATCGAGGCGCGGGCCGCCGCGCGCGAGTTGTCGGTCGCCCTGCGCCTGTTCAGCGCCCGGGACCCGAACTGGCGGGTGCCGGTTCTCACCTGCAGCGCGCTCGATGGCTCCGGCCTGGACGAGCTGTGGCGCCGCGTGAGCGAACACCGGGGGGGCCTCGAGCGGGACGGGCGTCTGGCCGCCCTGAGGGCCGACCAGGAGGTTGACTGGATGTGGGCGATGGTCCACGATGGCCTGCTCGCCCGCCTGAGGGAGGACCCCCGCCTTGCCGAACGGATCACCGGCCTGGAGAGGGATCTGCGTGCCGGACGGGTGACGGCCGCCACGGCCGCGGACCAACTGCTGAGCGAACTGATCCTCTCGACCTGAGCCGATGCCGCGGTGGCCGCGGGCGGGTCGCCCGCGGCCACCGGGCGGGAGTTCAGCCGCCGCAGCCCATGGTGGTCTGAGGGGCGCTGTCTGGGCGCTCGGCGAGGGTCACCGGCACGGTGCGGGTCTGGCCGTCGGCGCCGACCACGGTCAGCGAGATGTTCGCACCCGGCTCGCGCGCCTCGATCAGCGCCTGCAGGCCGGAGGCGTCGCGCACCTGCTGGTCATCGACCGCGGTGATGATGTCGCCGCCGGTGCACACCGGTCCGGCCATGCTCGAGGCGGTCCGCTCTCCCAGGCGCAAACCCGCGGCGGCCGCCGGGCCGTTCTGAGCCAGTCCGGTCACCAGGGCGCCGCTGTCGGTCGATATTCCGTCCACCCCGCGCAGGGTCTGGTCGACGCTGGCGGTGCTCACGCCGAGCCAGGCGTGGGCGACGCTGCCCCCTCGCTCCAGTCCGGCGATCACCCGCTTGGCGGTGTTGGAGGGAATGGCGAACGCGACCCCGACGTTCGCGTTCACGCCCGAATCGGCGATCTGCGCGGGCACACCGATCAACTCGCCCGCCTCATTCAGCAGGGCTCCCCCGGAGTTGCCGTGGTTCACGGCCGCGTCGGTCTGGATGGCGTCCGGCACCGAGAAACCGTTGGGTGACTGGATCGAGCGCCCCAGGCCCGACACGATGCCGGCGCTCGCGCTGCCGGTGTAGCCGAACGGGTTGCCGATGGCGAGCACCGGCTCGCCGATCTTGACCGCGCTGCTGTCGCCGAGCGGAACCGGGCTGAGCGACCCGGCGGGTACGTCCACCCGGATGAGGGCCAGGTCGGTCGACGGGTCGGTCCCGACCACCTGGGCGTCCACCGTCGACCCGGAGGCGAAGGTCACGCGCACCCGTGTGGCCCCGCTCACCACGTGCTCGTTGGTCAGAATGTGCCCCTCGGTGTCGATCACCACGCCCGACCCCTGAGCGGCTCCCTGCGGCGCCCGCTGCTCGTCGGGGTAGGGAGCGGTCGGGTCGGTCTCCTGTGGCCCGCTGGCGGCCAGGATCGAGACCACGCCGTTGGCGCGCGCGGCGTAGACGTCGCTGAAGTCGTGGGCTTCGCTCGTCAGGGAGGCCGGCGTGGTCTGTTGAGCCGCCGCGACCGTCGTCACGATCGGCGTCGGGTCGTTCCCGCTCACCTGATCGTAGGCCAGGGCGCCGCCGGCTCCGATCACCGCCGCCGCGAGCGCGAGGGCGCCGACGCGCAGCCCGCGCGCCCGGCGATGGGGGGGATGGTCGGAATGCATGCGCCACGCTCCTTGGAATGGTGTTGCTCCGGCGATTTTCGTGAGCAAACCGAAGCCGTCGCGGGGGCCGCCTTGCCGAACGGTTGATGTGCGGTTAAGCGGGTCGAGCGCACATCGACCCCATGTGAGACGGGGCGGGAGAGCGTGAATCGCGGGCCCGGTCCGGCTAACCTGCCGGCCGCGCGTGTTGGCACACGATGCGCGCGAGCGCGTGCGGACCGCGACCACGTCCGTCCGCGCTGGTAGGTTGCCGACGCAACACGCACTGTTGCCGCACACCGATTGATGGGGGAATTCGTCGTGAACAAGTCCGAGTTCGTCAGTAGGGTGGCCCAGGAGGCCGACATGAGCGCCGCCGACGCCGACCGGGCCGTGAAGGCCGTGCTGGCGGTCATCACGGACGCCCTCAAGGGCCACGAGGAGGTCGCGTTCGCCGGCTTCGGCAAGTTCACCGTGTCGGAGCGCGCCGCTCGGACGGGCGTCAACCCGCAGGACCCCTCCAAGAAGGTTCAGATTCCCGCGCGGACCGTCCCGCGGTTCACCCCGGGCGCCGTGCTCAAGGAGGCCGTTGCCGGCAAGAAATGAGCGTCCGCCGGCCGCTTCGTGCGCCGATTGGCGCACGGCGGACGGCCGCGGTGCGCGTTCGAGGCGGCGGTGCGCGACGCGCGCGCCCCGCGTGGCAACCACAGGCGGTGACGCCTTGCTATG
>DAOKZF010000114.1:402-5851 GCA_035325785.1 Miltoncostaeaceae bacterium | reverse complement strand
CGCGGGGGGGGGGGGGGGGGCACGCCCCGCCCCGCCCCCACGCTCCGGGGGCCCGCTCCCCGGCAAGAAGAACAGCTTCCCCTGGTTGGGCGCCGTTGTGCCCCCGCCGCGGAGAATCTGAACGGCCCGCAAGCACACCGCGTACTGCCCCGCTCGGATGTTCCACATCGGGAACCGTCCGCTCACACCGCCCGATGTCCACCCTCTGCTGCTCCCACGGCAGACGTTGATTCGGTTGTTGCCGAGAGACTTCAGCCGCCGAGTGGGGTTGTAGGCGACGATCGCCGCCTGGGCGTTGGCGTAGCAGTGCTTCGCGGTGGGCGGCGAATAGATGGTGGCGGAGAAGGTCACCTCACCGTAACCAACGTTGGCACGCAGCCCGCGAATCGGCACCGCCCCGGCCGGAGCGCTCGCAACGGCGATCAGCAGAGCGGCGAGAGCCGCACCGACGACGCCCGCGGCCGCCCGCGACCTGAAGGATCGTTGGGACTGGACCATGATGACCTCCCGATAGCCGACCGGCGTCGGATGCGATGATGAGGCCAGCCTATGTTGTAAGGGAGCCGGCGGCAATCGGGCAATCGGGCGCTACACGTTGAAGCGGATCTGCAGCACATCGCCCTCCTGGACGATGTACTCCTTGCCCTCCATCCGCACCAGCGCCTGCTCCTTGGCCTTCGCCCACGCGCCGGCGTTCACCAGGTCCTGCCAGTTGATCACCTCGGCCCGGATGAAACCGCGCTCCAGATCGGAGTGGATCTTGCCGGCCGCCCGCTGGGCGTTCGTGCCGCGCGTGATCGGCCAGGCGCGTGCCTCCGGCGGCCCGGAACCGGTGAAGAACGTCACCAGATCGAGCAGCTCATAGGCTCCCGCCACCACGGCATCGGCGCCGCGCACCTGACCGAGCCCCATCTCCTCGGCCAGCTCGGCGGCCTCCGCCGGATCCATCGCCGCGAGCTCCAACTCCAGCCCCACCGGGAGAGCCAGACAGCGCGCACCGCGCTCGGCGGCGTAGGCGGCCAGGTCCGCCGGAGGCTCCAGTTCCTCGTCGGTGTTGGCGACATACAGCACCGGCTTGGCCGACAGCAGCCCCATCTCGAACGCCCGTTCACGGGCCTCCTCGTCGGCCACCGCCCGCGCCGGCTCACCGGCATCCAACAGGGCCGCGACCGCCTCCAGCTGCGCCTGCTCCTCCTTGGCGTCGGCCTCGCCGGCGCGGGCGGCCTTACGCACCCGCTCCAGGCGCCGCTCCACCTGCTCTCGGTCGGCGACGATCAACTCCAGGTCGACCGCCTCGGCGTCGGCCAACGGATCGACCGCCTCCTCGGGATGAGGCACCTCGGCGTTCGCGAAGGCGCGCACCACATGCACCAGAGCGTCGGCCTGACGCAGCTGCCCCAGGGCCGCGCCGCCCAGGCCCTCTCCCCCGCCGGCGCCGGCCGCCAGACCGGCGATGTCGACCAACTGCACCTGGGCGAGCACCCGTCGCGGGATGTCCTGCGCGTCGGCGATCGCCGCGACCCGCTCATCGGGCACATCGGCCATGGCGCGCGCCGGCTCGCGGGTGGTGTACGGGTATGGCGCCACCTCGCCGGCCGCGCCGGTCACAAGGTTGAACAGCGCAGTCTTGCCCGCGTTGGCGCGGCCGACCAGTCCCAGTTCCATCCGCTCGTTTCCTGTCAGACGCCCCGGCGGGGCGGGATGTTACGAATCGCCGAACCCGACTCGGCCGGCGACCTCGCCCGGCGGGATGCGCAGATAGAGCACCCGTTCGCGATCGACGCTGAACTCGCCCTCGTCGGCGGTGATCTCGAGCCAGCGCCCCTCGCCATCGCCCAGGGCCGACGGAGCCGCCGGCACGGCCGCCTCATCGACGCTCAGACGCAGCACGCTGCCGCCCTCGAAGCCCAGTTCCAACCGTCGTGTCGCCATCGGCCTGATCCTAACGCTCGCCGGCGTGATCGTCCTGCACGATTTCGGTCAGCACCCCGAGGGCGGATCGCGGATGGATGAAGGCCACCCGGTGCCCCCCCAGGCCGCGCCGAGGCACCGCGTCGATCAACTCGGCCCCCCGGGCCGCCAGGGCGGCGACGGCGGCGGACGCGTCGGGCACCCGGAACGCCACATGGTGGAACCCCTCGCCCCGCTTTTCCAGGAAGCGACCGATCGCCCCCTCCGGGTCGAGAGGGCTGATCAGCTCGATCAGACCACCCGCGGTGGCGCACATCGCGGCCGCCACGCCCTGTTCGTCCATCAGCACGTGCACCGTCACCGCGGTCTGGGCGAGCACCTCCAGCCGGGCGATGGCCGCATCAAGATCGGCAACCACGTAGCCGACGTGGTGGATCGGTCCCAGCGGCGACGCGTCGATCGGGGACGGGGACGGGGACGGGGACGGGGACGGGGACGGGGACGGATCGGTCATATCACCAGCTCCAGACGGGGATTGGGGCGTTCCTCACGGCCGACCTTCGCGCACGGTTGCCCATTCACGCGCACCACGTCGGCGGTGAAATCATTCGATCCGCGCAGCAGCGAGGTGCCGACACCGTAGGCGTCGACCGGCACACCGGCGGCCTCGAACTCGCGGATCCGTTCGGCGTCGAAACCGCCCGAGGCGACGATGCGCACATCGTGGTGGCCGGCATTGTCGAGCGCCCGGCGGACCTTCCACACCAGCTCGGGCACCACGCCGGTGGGCGGGAAGCGGCCCATCTCCTGCCAGAGCGAGCGATCGACCATCGTGTTGGAGGTGTCCAGGCGCACCCCCCACAGGCGGGGACCGAGGGCGTCGGCCACCTCCAGCGCGGTGCGCACCGAGTCGTTCTCGAAGTCGACCAGCACGGTCACCTGCAACTCGTCCGCGAACCGGTCGGCGAACCTCTGGGCCGCCCGGACGGTGTCGCCCCCGTAGGCGGCGATCAGTCCGTGCGGCACGGTGCCCATCCCCTTGCCGCCCCACCAGGAGGCCTGCGCATCGGTGGACACCCCGATCGCCCCGGCGACGTGCGCCGCCCAGCCGTCGCCGGTCTGAACCTGCCAGTGGTCGAAACGCGCCGGGAAATACAGGATCGGCTTGCCGCCCGCCGCCGCAACCACGTCGCGCACGTTCCGGCTCAGGAGGGTGCGTCGGGCGAGCGTCCCCAGGTAGAGGGTCTCCAGGTGGGCGAACAGGCTGTAGTCGCCCTCGATCGTCAGCACCGGCTCCCACGGTTCGATCCGGTCCCCGTCGTACAGGGCGCGCACCTCCAACCGTTGCCAGCCGGGCTCCCAGGTGCGGGTGCCGCCCTCATCGCGGTAGCGCCCCGAGCACAGACGCAGAATCGCCAGCGACTCGTCCATGCCCCCCAGCACCGAATGCTCGCGTTGGAAGACCTGCACCAGACACACCGGGCGGTGGCCGTCGTGTTCGAGCACGTCGCGGGTGAACGTGAAATAGGCGTCGCTGTAGTAGCCGGCGCGCATCTTTTCGACCGGGAGCTGAAAGGTGCCCGGGTCAAGACGGGTGCGGGCCATCGTCCCGTCGGTCAGTCGTCGTCGGACGGCAGGCGCGCGGGGCGCGTCGACCACACCAACCCGACCGCTCCGAGGGCGAGAGCCGCGATCAGGATGGCGATCACACCGATCCAGATCGCCGCGCCGGAGCCGTCATCGCTCGCGGGCGCGGCGGGCGCCGGCGTGATGGTCGGCTGGTCGCCGGAGCCCCCCCCGGGCGCGATGGGCGTCGCGGCGCCGGCGGCGATCACCTCGATCGCCGGCGCGGGTCCCGGCGCGGTCGGCCCGGTCTCGGCGGAGTCCTCGCCCGGCTTCTCCGGCGGCCCCGTCCACGGCTTCACCCGGTTGGCCCCGTAGGTCTGACGGGTCGGGAAGACCGCGGTTCCGGTCTCAAACGGGGTGGCCAACACGGTGAAGTCCGCGTAGCCGTCCGGGGCGATCCGCCCACCGCTGTAGGTGACACCCCGGAACGTGCCGTCCGCGGCCCGACGCGGGGTGACCGTCCAATCGCCCGGCGGTTGGGCGAACGCGTACACGGTGACCTGCGGCGGAAACTCAACCTCCACCCTGGTGGTCGCCAGCGCGCCCTCGTTCGGCACCCGGATCGTCAACTCCTGAGCGTCGCCCTGACGCACCTGGGCGGGCAGGACGCTCACGTGGGCATCGGCGCCCACCGCGCCGAGACCCAACGCTGCCGCCGCCAGGAGCGCGGCGAGGACGGGGCGAAAACGACGGCGGCTCATGAGCGCAGATCCTCCACGAGGGCATCCAGCATGCGGGTGTACAGCAGGGCCAGGGTCCGGTCGGTCATCGTCAAACGGTAGGTGAACGCGAAGGCTCCGCCGGTGAGCGCCCGCAGGTCGATGCGCGTGCCGTCGTGCTCCGGCGAGAAGTCGGCCTGGATCTCGGCCCGCAGCCCCAGGCCGCGCGCCGCCCACGCGAAACGCCGGCCCGGCTCGCTCTCGCTCACCCGCGGACGGGTGATGAACTCGCGCCCGCTGCGCGGATGGCGCAGACGCAGATCGAGCAACCGCCCCGGCTCGGGCGGTCCGTCGACCGTCGCCGCCGCGCACTCGGTGTTCCAATCGGGCCAGCGCGCGACGTCGGACCCCCGCCGCCACACGGTGAGCGGATCGGCCGGGGCGACCACCACGACGCTGACGCTCACCGGCGTTCACCCGCCGGACACGTCATGCGCGCTGCCCGGTCTCCGCGTCGATGAGGGCGTCCATCGCGGCCCGCCCCACCAACAGCTCGTCGGCGGTCGGTTCGCGGGTGACGAAACCCGCCTGCATCGCGTGACCGGCCCCGTGCACCACCCTGGCCAGGGGATGAGCGGGGCGACGGGAGGCGAAGGCGAACACCTCGACCGCCGCGCCGATCGAGATCGCCGAGATCGCCATCCGCACACCGGGCAGCCGGCCGGGCAGCCGCCGGGCGAGAGTGTTGCCCACGATCGTCGAGACCATCAGGGGGAGCACCAGGGTGCTGCCGCAGCGGCGGTGCTCCTTCGCCTGGCCGGCGGCGTGCTCGATGCCCGCGGGGCCGGCCGCCTCGTAGGCGGCGATGCTCTTGTGCTCGACCGCATGCCAGACGGCGGCGCGCGAGCCGCGCATCGTGATCAACATCGGCACCAGGCCGAGGACCGCCCCGATCGTCTCCTGGGCGAGCACCGAACGGGTGCGTCGACGCAGGATGAAGGCGGCCACCGTGGCTCCCGCCGCAACGATCGCGGTCCGGCGGTCCTCCAGGGCGAAACGCGCCTGGGGCAGCCCGCGACGCACCGCCGGAAGCACGGCGAACGCCTCACCCAGGCGGGCCAGACCGCGCGCCAGGGGCACCCGCTCCAGCGGACCCACCCGCACCGTCCACTTGTGCCCCGCGGCCACCACCACACGCCCGTCCTCGTCGCGCACCGCGGCCGCCCAGTGGCGGGGCCCGTGCACGAGCAGGC
>DAOKZF010000114.1:0-288 GCA_035325785.1 Miltoncostaeaceae bacterium | reverse complement strand
GCTCGTGCCGGCGCCGTGATCGACGAAGTCCATCAGCCCGGCCAGGGCGCTGTGGCCGGCCACCAGATCGATCAACCGGTGCATCTCGCGCGCCACCCACCGGTAGCTCTCGTGGCCCTGCGGCTGGCTGCGCAACTCGATCAGATGCATCGCCTCGCGCGCGTTCATCGTCATGGTGAACCGGATGCGATGTCCCAGGGTGAGCGCGTAGGGCACCAGGTGAGGGTGGCGCTCCCCGAGCGCACGGGCGAGGGCGGCGCTCTCGTCCTGCACGCGCTCATAGGGCTC
>DAOKZF010000113.1:0-5873 GCA_035325785.1 Miltoncostaeaceae bacterium | reverse complement strand
GGGCGGGGGGGCGCCAGTCAGGGGGGGGGGGCGGCGGGGGGAGCTGCCCGGCCCCCGGCGGGGCGGTGCGCCCGCCGCACGCCTGAGCTGGAACCGCCGTTACCGCGGCCGAATCGCCACCGGCACCCACCGGGTCGAGGTGGTCGCGCAGAGCGCCCTGGGCCGTTCGGGTTTGGTGCGCCGCGTGCCCTTCGGCAACTGAATCGGCGCCCCGGCCGCTCGACGGCAACCGGGGCGCCGGTATGAGTCAGTCGTCCTCGTCGTCGAGCTGCTCGGCCAGTTCCTTCATCTGGTCGACCAGCTCGTCGATCTCCTGCTCCAGGCCGCTCTCGCCGCTGCGCTGGCGGAACACCAACAACCCCAGACCCTCGGCCAGGGAGTTGAAGCGCCGCTTCGCCGAGTACTCGGAGGCCTTGTCCTTGGCGTCACCGACCCCCTTCTGGGCGGCGTCCATGCCCTTCTGGGCGGTGTCCTTCAGCTTGTCCATGAAACCCATGTGCGCTCCTCGGTCGGCGATATGCCCAGATTAGCGCCGTGCGGAACCCTTGTCGGCGGCCGCCATCACCGCGGCGACGGTGCCAACAATCGAGACGATCAGGGCGAGAATCAGGCCGAACTTCCGCCCACCGGAACCCTCGAGGAAGATCGCGATGGTCATGATCGCGGTCACCGACGTGAGGTAGGTGCCCCACACGATCGGGTTGACCGGCGGCGGGAGCTCGAAGTTGAGCGCCTCCGCGACGAACAGCAGGGCGGCGACGATCGCGAAGATCAGGAAGATCCAGCCGGACGGGACAACGTCCAGCCCCTTCGCGCCAAAGCTGACGCCAAAACCGGAGGCGCCATACCAATCGATGAACAGGCTGACGAGGAAAAGGACGTTTGCGCCCGCCGCGATGAACAGCTTGTGTTCACGCGTGAGACTTCCAGTGTTCACGGTGTGCTCCTGAGTCTGTGCGGCCCGGCCGCCGGAATGAAGAGGGTACGAATGCCCTTTCAGCCTACGACACGCGGGTCCCTTCCCCTACCGGGGCGGGACGCTATGGAGCGAAGGGCGGGTAGTGCCCCGGCACGATCGTCGTCGGACGGCGGTCGGCGATCGCCCGGAAGGCCGCCAGGTGCTCGTCGCGGCGGGGGTGCGCGGCCGGCAGGTCCCGCTCGGCGAACCAGGCCGGGTTGGGCCCGAGGGTGTCGCCGACGATCGCCACCTCACCGGCCCCCGTCGCCACGAACAGCGCGACGTGCCCGTCGGTGTGGCCGGGGGTGAGCAGGAAATCGATCCCGGGCAGCACCGTGCCGCGTTCCCCGGCGAAGGGCACCTCGCGCGCGCCATCGCGCCACCCGCGCCCGGCGCGCGCGTGGTCGGTGTCGAGTTCGACCGCATGGACGTGCAGGTCGACGGCCCCCAACTGGGGCAGCGCGGAGACATGGTCGGAGTGCAGGTGGGTCATCACGACCGTGCGCACGTCATCGACGCCCAAACCGCGCACGGCGAGCGCCTGCACCACCATGTCGCCCTGGGTGGTGTACCCGGGATCGACGATCACCGGGCCGCCGGGGCCGCGCAGGAGCACGGTGTTGGGCCAGGCGATCATGCCGTGCACCGCATCGGGCACGTCCAGGCGGCGGTAGCCGCGGAAGGTCTCGGCCGAGCCGCCGGCGGCGACGGTGAAGACCTCTCCCCCGCTGAGGGCCATCACGATGCGGTGGGCGGGGATGAGGATCTCCCACTCCCACGGCCCCGAGGGCAGCGCGCTGTCGCCGGCGGCGACGGTCATTTCATCAGGGTCAGGAACTCGTCGACCGGGATCGCCGTGAGGGTCTGGATGTGGAGGGTGCCGCGGGCGGCCAGTTCGACCGACACACGCGCGATCACCTTCTCGTCGGGAGCCTCGACGATGTTGACGAAGTCGTACGGGCCGAGGACCGCCCACTGGGCCACCACCCTGGCGCCCATCTGCTCGATCTCGTCGTTGACCTCTTTGATCCGGTCCGGGTTCGCCCTGATCGTCCCCACGCCGTGGGGGCTGAGGGTGCTGAGGAGGATGTAGGTCCCCATGTGAACGGTCTCCTTGGCTATCTCAGCGGCGATCCGTGCCCGCGATGATGAACGGCGCGGTGCCGCCGCACCGGCGGGCGCGCGCGCAACTCAGGTCGTGGACCCGAGCGTACCATCGCCGATGGCGGTCCAGCCGGTCAGGTCGCGGTCGATCAGCTCCGACAGGCGGGCGACGTCGGCGTGGAAATGGTTGGCCAGTTCCGCGAGGAATTCCGGCGCCAGCGGCGCCCGTTCGGCCACCACCCGGTTGCGCGAGCGCACCCGATCGAGCACGCCGAGTTTGCGGATGCCGGTGACCTTTTTCACCGCGCGGGCGGCGGCCAGGGCCGCCCTGGGCGGGCGTTGGGTGAGCTTCGCCACCCGCGGGGCGCGGTGGACGGTATTCGGGTTCACCCGGGGGAACTCGGTGCGTCCGTCGTCCGGCACGCCGAGGAACTCGAGGGTGCGCCGGTAGACCGCGCCGGCGTCGGCGCGCAGGTCGTCGAACACGATCACCAGCACCCGTTCGCGGGGAATCGACGCGTAGACCCGCTCCAGTTGGCCGGCCAACGAGGCCGCGGCCCCGTACTGGAGGAAGGCCGGCACACGCACGCTCGGGGGGAGGTGCTCGCCGCGCGCCCGGGCGCCCTGGAGAGCCCAGGCGGTGGCGACGTCGGCCACGTCCTCGTCGACCTCGTACAGCAGCTGACCGTGCAGCGAGGGCACCAGCTCCAGCGGGTTGCGCACCATCACGATCGCGCGCGCCTCGGGGGCGAAGGCGGCGATGTTCGCGGCGGCGGTCTGCGAGTAGAGGTACCAGACCGAGGCCTCTCCCACCGCCAGGTGGCGCTCATCGGCGTCCTCGAACAGGCGCAGATAGTGGTCCAGGCTGCGCTGTCCCGGGGCGTAGTAGTAGTCGAAGTCGTCGCAGAAGTAGTGCGGCTCCTTCGGCGTCGACATGAACACCCGCGGATGCTGGCGCAGGTACTCCGCCAGGGCGGTCGTACCGCACTTGGGTGCGCCCAGGATGAAGAAGTTCGGTTGGCGGCTCACGGCGTCGGCACCCTAGCAGCGCACGCGCCGCCGGCTCACGCCGAGGCGCCCGCTATCCTGCCGCCGATGCGTGCCCCCGATTCGGCCCTCCCCGCCGCGTGATGGCGACCCGCCGCCCGCCGGCCCCTCGGCCACGGCGACGCGCACGGTCCGGCGGGGGTGCGTCGGCGTTGTGGGCGACCTTTGCCGGTGGCGTCCTGTTGGTCGTCGCCACGTTTCTGCCGTGGTACGCGGTGAACATCTCGCCCCCGTTCGAGCCCGGTTCGCTGCGCGGCTGGGATGCCACCAACTTCGCGCGCGTCGCGCTGGTGCTGGGTGTGGTGACGGCCGCGGCGGCGCTGATTCAACTGCTGGGCGCGCGTGGGACGGTGGCGGTCGACGCGCGTGTCGCGGCCGCGCTCGCCTGGATCGGCGGTGCGGCGGCGATCGTCGCGACCGGGCTGGTGGCCTTTCGCCTGCTGGCCATGCCGGACCCGGCCGAGTTGCTCTCACGCCAGGCGGGTCTGTATCTCGCCTGCGCTGCGGCGGTGGTCGCGGCCGTGGGCGCCCTGAGCAGCCTGGCCACCCACCGCTGACGAAACCTGTCGTGGCGCGGGTCGCGCGGCGAGGCGTCGAGGAGCGAGCCGAGATGACCGCGCCGTCCCCGCGTGCCCCGCGCGACCCTGCCGGGCGCCCCTCCGAGGCACCGCCCCGAGACGGAACGCCGCAGGGGCGTCAGCGGCGGGACTCTCAGCGTCCGGTCTGACTGAAACGGATCGTGCGCGACACGTTGACGTCATCCCATCCGTGGCCGGAGGCGCTCACGTTGATGGTCACCCGCCGTCGACCGGGGGCGACCCTGTGGGTCGTCACGGTGAACGTGCCATCCGCCCTGGCCTTCACATATCTGCTGATCTCCTCGAGCGACCCGTCCCGACCCGGAAGGAACACGCGCACGATGGAGTACCTGCGCGCAGGCCCCGCAACCCACGCCGCCGGTCCAATGACGCCGCGCAAACGCACCCGCGACCCGGGCAACATCTGGGCCGCGGTGACCCTCAGCGTGGCGCGTCCCAATCCGATGCGCACCGGCGCGCTTTCGCCGCTGGCGCTCGTACCCTGGGCGTCGGTGACGGTGGCGCGGCAAGTGAGCATGGTGTTCACCGAGGACGGGTCGTTCAACAGCAGGCTGCGCCCCTGCCCGAGAGCACGGCCGTCGTTGAACCACTCAAAGCGCACGCTGACCGCCGGCGCGTCCCAGACGCCCGGCCGGCAGGTGACCCGCTCGTTGAAGCGCACCGTGCCGCTGATGGTGGGCGGACCGGTGGCGCCGGACGCACCAACGGCGGGTATCGCCCCCGCACACAGCATCAGCGCCATGCCACCGGCGCCCAGCGCGACGCGCCGCATCGGATGACTGATCGCGATCATCGACCGCTCCTTCCGGGGAACGAATCTGGGTGAGACATGTGCGACCCTGGCGGCGCGAGCCACGCCGGGGTCGATCGGTCAACCGATGGAGATCGCACCGTCGCCCCCGCCACCGGCCCCCTTGGTGAAACGCACCATCCGGGTGACCTCGATCCCTCCCCAGATGTCGCGCTGGCCCGACCAGAACGAGATGATCACCTGACGCCGGCCGGGCACGTCGGTGCCGGTCACCGTGAACTTCCCCTTGGCGTTGATCTTCGCCTGTGGGCTGATGCTTTTCAGTCCCGGTTTCTGCACGCGCGAGAGGTTGACGAACGCGTCACGGCGCCACGAACCGGCGGCCCACGCGGGCGGGCCGGCGACCCCGCTGATGCGCACCCTTCCCTTGGGCAGCACCTGGACCTTGGTGATCGTCAGGGTGAGGCGCCCGAGCCCGGGGGTGACGGCCGCGCTGGTCGCCGAGGCGCTCTGGCCCTCGGCGTCGGTTGCGGTGACCCGACATGCGAGCTGGTAGCCGCCCATCGAGTAGGTGTCGTTGAAGAGAATCCGTTGGCCGGTCGCAAAGGGCGAACCGCCGCTCAGCCACTCGTAGCTGAAGCTGACCGGGTTGCCCTCCCACTGGCCCGGCTGGCAGGGGATGCGCTCGTTGAAGCGGATGTGGCCCTGCATGCTGGGCGCCACGGTCGAGACGGGGGCGCCGGCGGCGGTTGCGACGGCCGCGAGCGTCGCGGCGAGCGCCAGCCCCGCGGGGAGGGCGCGCCGGGTTGCGGCGGATGTCACGGCGATGCCCATCGGTCACCCCCTTGTGTCGCGTGCGGTGGTGCGGACACGGCTATGGAGATCCGTCCGTGTGCGCCCAGTTTCGTCGCGACAGCACCGATTCGGCAACCCCCGACGGGGCGCCGAAATGTTCAGCCTTCGCCCAGCAGCAACTCCACCGGTTGGTCGATCTGGTCAGCATCCTCGATCGCTCCCGGATAGCGGGCGGCGATGCGCCCCTGGCGGTCAAGGATCAGCGTCGACGGGTAACCCCGCACGCGAAAGGCCACGGCGGTCGCGGGGCTCGGGTCGCGCAGGCTCGCGTACGGAAACGGCATCTCGGTGAGGAAGTTCGTGGCGTCGGCCTCCGTGTCCTCGGCGTTGATGCCCAGCACCACCGCTCGCGTGGGGTCCTGGCGTTGTGCGGCCTCGGTGAGGGTCGGGATCTCGTCGCGGCACGGACCGCACCATGACGCCCACAGGTTCACCACGACCACCCGTCCGCGCAGGTCTTTGAGACGGGCCTCTGCACCGACCGGGCCGACACCGTCGGCGGCCTGCAGCACCGGCAGGGTGATGTCGGGCGCCGCCACGCGGTCGGCGGGCGGAATGA
>DAOKZF010000112.1:1002-5889 GCA_035325785.1 Miltoncostaeaceae bacterium | reverse complement strand
GACAACCTCTTCACCCGCTGCGGCACCGGCGGTTTCAGCGCCGGGCAGGGCACCGGGTTCCAGTTCATGGTGCCCCCGTGGCTGCAGTACGAGGCGGTGGGCGTGGTGGTTACCGGGAACACGGTCACCGACACCGACGGGGCGGCCTTCGGCGTGCAGGGCGGCTTCAACGTGCTGATCGCCGACAACGTCGCCCGGCGCATCGGGCGGCGCTCCCACCTGCTGGAGGTCACCTACGGTTCGCACACCTGCGACGGTCGACCGGGCGACCCCGGGCGCGAGCGCTGCGGCCAATACCTGGCCGCCGGCGGCTGGGGGACCACCGCGGTGGACGACGGTGACAACTACGTGCGCATCGGCAACCGCCACGTGTACATCGTCGGCAACGTCTTCGACAACCCGCCGCCGTTGCGCTCCCGGTGGCAGCACCTGGAGGTGCCCGCCGACCGAGCGCCCGAGCCGGGGAGCAACCTTCCGTCTCGCCAGTCGGCGGCCGGCGATCTGCGCATCATGGGCAACGTGTTCTGGAACGGCGACAGCAGCATGCCGATCGGCGCCGATCCCGGGTGCACCCGCACCAACCCCACCTGCAGCCTCGCTCAGCTCGCCCGTGACAACCGGTTCAACCGCCAACGACCGGTGCTGGTGCCCGCCCGGGCCGGGCGGCTGGTGAAGGGCGGGTGGACCGCCGCCTGGCGCCCCTTCGCGGTGCCGCCGCCGGTGTGGGACGACCTGCCCGCGGGCACGCCGCCCTGGCGCAGTTGGCCGCGGTGACCCGATCCGAGCGGCGCACCCGATTGTTGGTGGTCGGTCACGCGGCTTCCGTCAACGATCGGACGGATGCTCACCGACGCGCTCCCAGGCTTCGATCGGGCCCGACACGACGCGCAACAGGGGATGTGCCTCGGGGGCGGCGGCCCGCCATCGTTTCGCGTCGTCGGGACTGCGCCCTGCGAGCTTGGCGCCCAAATGCGCCCATTCGTGTTCCAGCTGGCCGTCGGTAACGGCCATGCGCGGTGTGGGCTCGGACCAGCGCAGGACCTTGTCGCGGTCAAAGCGGTAGCCGCGCGTGCCCGCCTCGGCCGCAAGCCCCACCAGATACCCACCGATCAACTCCAGCGGATCCGGCGTCTCACGAAACCGCTCCAGTTGGGGATGGCGGGTGTAACCGCGGGTCCTGCCGGCAAGTACCGCCTGGGCAAGCAGCGCCTCACGCCAGCACGCGACCAGCCCCTGGCGGTCAAGGAACCGTGGATGCACCGACCAGATCCTCAACCCTGCTCCCCCGAGCGTTTCGCTGGCTGCCCATTGTGCACGGGGTGACCCGGCGGCCGCCCAAGCGGTTCATCCGGACCGAGTTCCTGCGACCCGGAGAGCGATGCGCACTCACGGGAGCATTCCGTGAAGGTCGATGCCGAGGGTGCGGATCGCGCGCGAGATGCGATGGCGCACCACGGAGGGGTCGACGCCCTGCCGCGCGGCGATCTGGGGGTAGCTGAGCCGGTTGACCACCCTCAGCCGGAGCGCCTCGCGTTGCTCGGCCGGCAGAGCCGCCAGCAGTCTCCTGGAGCGCGGTGTCCGCAGCCCGGCGAGCGTCAGCTGTCGCATTTTCTCCTGAAACTCAGCGAGGTTTCGCTCGGATGCGGCGCTGACGCGACTCATGTCGTGAAAGTGCTCGGTGATCAAGCGACCGCCGGAATCGATGGTGACAGCGCCGCCCGTCTCGGGGATGGTGGCCTCGCTCACGATCGCCGAGCGCGGATCGGCGGGATCGGGCAGGCGCACATGGAGCCACCACCCCTCACCGCGATCGGGTTGCTCCGCGTGACCGAAGCCGGGATCGTCCGCCTGATCCGGTCGCTGACAGATGACCGGGCTGACGTCGGTCGGGCCCATCCGGTTTGCCAGGCTGACGCAGATCCGGCCGGCCTGCTTGCCGACCCCCGGCGTCACGATGACCTGTTGGGTGCCATCACGCACCGTGCCGACCACCGTCGCGTGGTCGATGCCGACCTGCTCCCGGGCGCCGGAGGGCAGAGAGAACCGCCCGCCGCCCGCCAGCGCGATACTGCCCGCGGCGACGATCGCGGCGAACGCCAGCGCCCCGCCCACCCGCCGGCGACCGAACCGACGACGCCGCGGCTCGGTACTTTGCGGGGAGGGGGCGGGAGCGGCGGCCCGTTGTCCGAGTGCGCTCAAGGCCCGATCGGGCAACGGAGGGGGTTGAGGAAGATTGCGAGCACGGGCGCGCAGGCGCCGTTCGATGTCATCGGTGCTCATAGGGAAACCTCCCCCAAATTGGTGCGCAACGTGGTCAGGGCCCGCGACAGACGCGACGCAACCGTGCCGAGTGGCGTGTCGGTCACAGCGGCGATCTCCTCGCGGGACATGTCGGCCCAATAACGCAACGCGACCACGACGCGTTGGTCGGCCGGCAATGCCGCAACGGCGTGGATCACCTCGTCGCGGTTGTCCACCTCGCCGTACAGATCAGCCGATTGGTGTTCATCAACAAGGGGTACCTCGCGTCGTGCCACACGCAGGTTATTCAACGCTTGGTTTACCGCGATACGGGCGAGCCAGGGTCCGAACGGGCGCGCGATATTGAAGCCATCGAGCCCGCGGATCGCGCGCTCCACGGCTGCTTGGGTGGCATCGTCGGCCGCGGTCGCCGAGCCGGCTACCGCGTAGGCGGCTCGCCAAGAGCGCGGCCAATGGCGCCCAAAGAGCACTTCGCCTGCGGCGATCTCGCCGTCGAGATAGCGCCGCACCAGTTCGGCGTCGGATGTGCCGGTGTCCGTCGGTGTGATCTGGCTCATCACCACCAGTACACCCCGGCCGCACGAAAAAATCCCTCAGCGTCCGGCGGACGCGCTGCGACCCCTGGGGGCGAACCGTCCAATCGAGCGGTTGTTGGGGCGGGGCCGCGAGGTCCCGGGTGGAGGTGGCCATGTGCGGCCGCCTTCACCCGAGACCCCGGGTCGCGTGATCAGTGCGGAATGATCGGCTCGCGCTTCGGCTCCGTCCCATCCTCCACCGGAGCGGACACCGGGTGCTTCCTTGGCAGGAACGCGACCGGGATGAAGGTGAGGATCAGAGCGACGGTCGCCACCCAATAGGCGGTCTCAAAGGCTCCCGCCAGGTCCGAGAGGGCCATGCCCTGCAGGGCGTCGCCGAACCGGCCGGCGATTGCGGTGGCCCACTCCGGCGGCTGCACCCCGGCGGCGGTCGCCTCGCCGATCGCCCGGAAGGCGCCGAGCGGCTCCGAGGCGTTCTGCTGGTTGGTCAGCACCACCGACATCAGGGCCACGCCGATCGAGCTGGCCACCTGCTGCACCACGTTGATCAGGGTCGAGCCGCGCGCCGCCTGTTCGGAACGGAGGGTCCTCAGCGCCGCGGTGAAGACCGGCATCATCGTGGCGCCCATCCCCAGGCCGGTGATGAACAGGTAGGTGATCAGGCGCCAGTACGGGGTGTCGACGCCGCTGTCGAGCGCCAGCCCGCCGATACCGATCACGATCCCCAGCATGCCGAACGGGACGATCCGGCCGATGGGGAACCGGTCGCTCAGCGCCCCGGCGAGCGGCATGGTGAGCATCGCCCCGAGCCCCTGAGGCGCGACCAAGAGGCCGGCCATCATCACGCTCTCGCCGCGCACCTGCTGGAAATAGGTCGGCACCAGCAGCAGCGCGCCGAAGAAGGCCGCGGCGAACAGGAAGATCACGATCGTGGCCACGGTCATGTTGCGATCGTGGAACAGACGCAGATCGAGCAGCGGATGGCGGGGGCGGAAGGCCCACACCGCGAAGGCGCCGAGCAGCGCCAATCCGACGATGCCGGGCAGCAGCACCGTGGTGGCCATCACCGTGCCGGCGCTCGGCACCGAGGAGGCGCCGTAGAGGAACAGGGCCAGACCCGGCGACATCAGGAGCATGCCGATCAGGTCGAACGTCTCGCTCGGCTCCGGGTTGTCCGGCTCCAGCACCCAGGCCGAATAGGCGATCGCCGCGGCGCCCAGCGGCAGGTTGATCAGGAAAATCCAGTGCCAGGAGGCGGCATCGATCAGCCAGCCGCCGATGATCGGCCCCAACACCGGACCCAGCAGGATCGGCACTCCCAGAATCGCCATCAGGCGCCCCATGCGCGCGGGGCCGGCCACCTTGGTGATGATCGTCATGCCCAGGGGCATCAACATGCCGCCGCCCAGCCCCTGCACCACGCGAAAACCGATCAGTGCCTCGATATTCCACGCGGTCCGCCGCCCAGCCGGTCACCGGGATGATCGCCGCCAGGGCAAGGGTGTAGGCGGTGACGGTCCAGGCCACCGTCGAGTAGGCCTCAACGTCGAACTCTCGCTGGAAGGTCGGCAGCGCGACGTTCACGACGGTCATGTCGAGGATCGCGATGATCATCCCCAGCACGACCGCCACCGAGATCTTGAGGATCTCGGGGGTGATCCTGGTGTCAGCGGCGCTCGGGTGGGGCGTGATGGGTGGGTCGGGGGCGGCGCTGCTGGTGGGGTCGGGCATCGGGTCCTTTCGTGTGGGCGGCAGCGCTCACGAATCGGCGACGGCACTCCGGCCCATCCGGGCGGCGCATGGGTTCCCGTCGCACTCGGCGTCGCCGCGTTGCGGCGTCGGCGCGCTCGACCGCGCCACGATACGCAACCGAGTGAACGCCGGGTCCGCCCCGTCGCGCGCACGGTGGGCCGTCGGGAGGAGATCGGCCACCGCCCGATCGCCTCGGTGCCGCACAGGTCACATGCGCCCCGCCCGCGGCCGATAACCACCCCGGAACGAAACGGCTGACGCCGTGACGGGAGGGATCGGCACATGGGCACGGAACGCCCGCCATATCGAAGCATCCGCCGGGCGTTGGCCGTCGCGC
>DAOKZF010000112.1:0-992 GCA_035325785.1 Miltoncostaeaceae bacterium | reverse complement strand
ACCGCGTGGCCGTGCGGGACGCCTACAACGCGGCGCTGGTGGACGGGCGGGCGGCGGGCCCGCAATGGAGTGGCGACCCCGATCGGTGCGCCGCCGGGTCGGAGGCCGAGGCATCCCGCGGGGCCACCGTGGAGGCGATCAACTTCATTCGCGCCATGAACCACCTGGCGCCGGTGGGTCTCGACGCCGCCGCCGGCGATCGGGCGCGCGCGGCCGCCCTGATCATGCGGGCCAACAACGGCCTCAGCCACACCCCTCCCCGCACCTGGCGCTGCTGGAGCGACGCCGGTGCCTCGGCCGCGGCGAACGGAAACCTCTCGCTCGGACCGCGCAACGGCGTCGATCACATCCTCGCCTACCTGCGCGACCCCGGGCCCGGCAACGGGGCGGTCGGCCATCGACGTTGGCTGCTCTACCCGCCGCTCGCCGGCGTGGGCACCGCAACCACCGACACGACCAACGTCCTGGTGGTGGTCGGCCCCGCTCTCCAGGCGCGCCCCGCGGTGCCCGTGGTCTCGTGGCCGCCGGCCGGTCAGGTGCCCTGGCCGCTGGTTTTCGAGCGCTTCAGCATCTCCTCGCCCGAACATCCTCAGGCCGACTTCTCGCGCGCGGAGTTGAGCGTCAGCGCGAACGGGGTGGCCCTGCCCGTCACACCGGAGCCGGTGGTCGACGGCTACGGCGACAACACACTGGTGGCCCGGGTCGCGATCCCCGACGATCTGCGGGCCGCCGGCGCCGACACCGCCTTTGAGGTGACCGCGCGCAACGTCGTCGCCCGCGTGGACGGGGTGGGCGGTGGCAACGGGGCGACGTCGCTCACGTTCACCGTTCGCTTCACCGCCTTCACCGACACCTCCACGTGGGACCCCGCATCGGCGGCCGACGCGGGATCGGCGGAGGGGACCGTGGAGCCCGCCGCGCCCCTGGCCGGGGGAGGTGGACCCGGGCGAATCGCCGGCAGTGCGGCGCCGAGCGGCACACGGAGCCCCGCC
>DAOKZF010000111.1:2272-5906 GCA_035325785.1 Miltoncostaeaceae bacterium | reverse complement strand
CGTGCGCTCGCCAGCGCACCGGCGCTCGGGGCCGACGGGTCCGTCGTTGTGGTCGTCTCCGGCGCGCTGGTTGCGCTGGGGCGGGACGGCGAGTTGCGCTTCCGGTTGCCCGGCCCGTTCGTGGGGCCCGCGCTGATCGGGGGCGACGGCACCATCTACGCGGGTGGAGCGCCGGCGGCCGCCGTCGGTCCGACCGGGAGGGTTCGCTGGCGTCTGGGGGCGCGCCGGACGGCGACTCCTCAGGCGCTCGGCGCCGACGGCACCCTCTACCTGCGGATCGGGTCGTTGGCCCTGGCGCTCTCGCCGCCCGGGACGCCCGGCACCCGGATCCCCCCGCCGCCGCGCGGCCCGTTGATCGGTGGCCTGCGCGTGCGGCCCAACCGGCTGCGGGTGAGCGGACCGGCATCCACATGCCCGTCCGGGCCCGGCACGTGCCGCCCGTCGGTGCCACTGGGGGCCATCATCAGCGTGCGGATGGCGCGCGCCGGTGTGGTGGGGCTCCAGCTGCGTCGAGCGGGGTCCGCACGGGTCGTCCGCCGGCTGAACCTGCGGGCGCCGGCCGGCACATCCTGGTATTCGGCCACCGATCTGATGCCCCGGCGCCTGGCGCCGGGGAGGTACCTGTTGAGCGCCCGCGCCGCCGTTGGCACTCGGCGGGCCGTGAGCGGGCCGGTCGCCCTGACGGTCGTGCCCTGACGCTCCCCCCGACGCGCGTCAGGGCGAGCGGATGAAGGCGGTCAGCCCGTAGGCCGACACTGGCACCAGGCCGAGCCGTCGGTAGAAGCCCTCGGCGCCCCGCTCGGCGATCAGCACCTGATGGTGGAAGGTGCGCGGTGGGTAGTGGTCGAGAATGCTCGCGACCAGTCGCCGGCCGATGCCCTCACGCTGACGGTCCGGCGCCACCAGAATGTCGGCGATGTACACCGCGAAGGCCTGGTCGGACATGGCCCGCGCGAAGCCGACGATCCGCCCGTCGGCCTCGGCCACCGCGTTGAACGCCGAGCTGCGAATGGCCGTGCGCAGGCGACCCGGGTCGTTGGCGTGGGTCCAGCCGTGGGCGTGGTACAGGGCGATGATGCCGGGGAAGTCCTCATCGGGTTCGGCGATTCTGATGCTCGCCTCCGGTCGCGTGCTCGTCATGCGCCGCCCCCACCGTCCGTCATGTGCGTGTGCGATACTGCGCGCCCTTGAGCACCCCTGAGCGCATCCTGCCCGAACGTTACGACGCGGGACCGATCGAAGCCAAGTGGCAGGCCCGCTGGGAGGCGGACGACGCCTTCCGGGCCGAGCCGGTCTCCCGCGATGGCGTCCCCCCGCGGGCCCCGGACGGGCCGACCGCCTACGTGCTCGAGATGCTGCCGTACCCCTCGGGCGAACTGCACATGGGGCACGTCAAGAACTACACGATGGGTGACGTGATCGCGCACCACCGCCGGCGCACCGGCAGCGCGGTCTTCCACCCGATGGGCTACGACGCCTTCGGTCTGCCGGCCGAGAACGCGGCGATCCGCACCGGCGAGTCGCCGGCGGTCGTCACGCGGCGCAACATCGACCGCATCCGCGAGCAGCTGCGCCGGCTCGGTTTTGCGATCGATTGGCACACCGAGATCGCCACCTGCGAACCGGAGTACTACCGCTGGACCCAGTGGTTGTTCCTGCGCTTCCTGGAGCGCGGGCTGGCCGAGCGGCGGGAGGCGGCGGTCAACTGGTGCCCCACGGACCAGACCGTGCTCGCCAACGAGCAGGTGATCGACGGGCGCTGCGAGCGCTGCAAGACCGAGGTGGAGCTGCGCCAGCTCACCCAGTGGTTCCTGCGCATCACCGACTACGCCCAGGCGCTGTTGGACGACATGGACCTGCTGGTCGACTGGCCCGAGCGGGTCCTGACCATGCAGCGCAACTGGATCGGACGCTCCGAGGGCGCCCGGGTGATCTTCCGCACCGACGACGGTGAGCATGAGATCCCGGTCTTCACCACCCGTCCCGACACGCTCTTTGGCGCCACGTTCTTCATCCTCGCGCCCGAACACCCGCTGGTCGACCGGCTGGTGGCCGGCCGGCCCGAGGCCCCGGCGGTGCACGAGTACGCGGCCGCCGCGGCCCGCCGCTCGGCCGCGGAGCGGGGCGACGTGGAGCGCGAGAAGACCGGGGTGTTCACCGGCCGCCACGTGATCAACCCGATCAACGGCGAGGCGATCCCGATCTGGGTCGCCGACTACGTGCTGATGGACTACGGCACCGGGGCGATCATGGCGGTGCCGGCCCCCCACGAGCGCGCCTTCGCCCTCGCCCGCGCCCCCCATCTGCCCCTTCGGCGGGTGATCGCGCCCGAGGGCGAGGATGCGCACACCCCGTTGGAGGAGGCCCACACCGGCCCCGGGCGGCTGGTGGGCTCGGGCTTCCTCGACGGTCTGAGCGTGGAGGAGGCCACGACGGCCGCCGCGGCCTGGTTGAGCGAACGCGGGCTGGGGGAGGCCACCGTCGGCTACCGGTTGCGCGACTGGCTGGTCTCGCGCCAGCGCTACTGGGGCGCCCCGATTCCGGTGATCCACTGCGCCGACTGCGGCACCGTGCCGGTGCCCGACGATCAACTGCCGGTGCTGTTGCCCGATATCGACGACTACGCCCCGCGGGGGCGCAGCCCGCTGGCGGCGGCCACCGACTGGGTGAACACCTCCTGCCCACGCTGCGGCGGTTCCGCCCCGCGCGGGACCGACACGATGGGAACCCTCCGCGATTCGTCGTGGGACTTTCCGCGCTACACGGCGCCCCACCCGAGCCGGGCGCCGTTCGAGCGGGAGATCGTCGACCACTGGTTGCCGGTCGACCAATACATCGGCGGGGTGGAGCACGCCGTCCTCCCCCTGCTGTACGCGCGCTTTTTCACCAAGGTGCTCAACGACGCCGGTCTGATCGGCGTGCGCGAGCCGTTCGCGCGGCTGTTCACCCAGGGGATGATCCACCGCGACGGCGCCAAGATGAGCAAGAGCAAGGGCAACGTGATCGCCCCCGACACGATCGTGGATCGCTTCGGCGCCGACACGTTGCGCCTGTATGTGATGTTCATGGGGCCGGCGGCCGAGGACATCGAGTGGAGCGATCGCGGCGTGGAGGGGCAGCGCCGCTTCCTCGATCGGCTCTGGCGGCTGGTGGGCGCCCTGGCCCGCGGACCGCTGGCTGAGCGGCCCACCCGGGCCGAGCTGGACGGCCACGACGCCGCGCTCGCGCTGGCGCGCAAGGCCGAGCAGACGATTGCGAAGGTCGGCGAGGACATCGGCGAGCGGTTCTCGTTCCACACGGCGATCTCCGCCGTGCAGGAGCTGGTGAACCTGGCCACCAAGGAGGCCGGGGACGGCTCGCTCGCCGACCCGCTGGGCGCCCGCACCCTGCGCTATGCCGCCCAGACCGCCGTGTCGCTGCTGTTCCCCTTCGCGCCCCACGTGACCTGCGAGATGTGGGAGGCGCTGGGCGGCGACAGCCTGTGGCGCCAGCGGTGGCCGGCGCCCGACGCGCAGCTTCTGCAGCGCGACCTGGTGACCGTGGTGGTACAGGTGAACGGCAAGCTGAAGGACCGAATCGAGGTCGCCCAGGGCCTGGATGAGGCGGCCCTGCTGGGGGCGGCGCGCGCCTCGGC
>DAOKZF010000111.1:1697-2262 GCA_035325785.1 Miltoncostaeaceae bacterium | reverse complement strand
GCGAGGGTCGCGCAGGCGCTCGACGGCAAACAGGTTGTGCGCGAGGTGGTCGTCCCCAACCGGTTGGTGAACCTCGTCGTGAAATGACCCGCCTGCGCGCGATGTCGGTGACATTGCGAGCGCCAGCGGTGAGCAACGTCCGCCTAGCCTGGGGGCATGGATGGATTGCTTCCCTGGTTGCGCCGCTCGGGGTGGGCCTACCTCGCGCTCGCCTGCGCGCTCGCGTTGGTGGCCTGGCGCCTCGCCGGGCCCGATGACGCCGGCCAGCCGGCGGCCGGAGCGGGTCAGCAGACCGTGGCCCTCGCGCCGGCCCGAGGCGACCGGGCGCGGGCTGGCGCGCGCCGGCGGATCGTCGTGCACGTGGCCGGCGCCGTGCGCCGTCCGGGCGTGTACGCGCTGCCGGAGGGATCGCGCGTTCACCGGGCCCTGATGCGGGCCGGTGGGGCGCGGCGCACGGCGGACCTGGCCGCGCTTAACCTGGCGGCGACCCTGAACGACGGCCAGCAGGTGGTGATCCCCACCCGGTCGGTGGCGGGCGCCGCCGCGGGCGCGGCGGGAGCGGGGG
>DAOKZF010000111.1:0-1635 GCA_035325785.1 Miltoncostaeaceae bacterium | reverse complement strand
CCGGCCCGTCGGCCGGGCCGCTCAGTCTGTCTCAGGCCACCGCCGAGCAGCTGGAGGCCCTCGACGGGATCGGGCCGACCCTCGCCGGGCGCATCATCGAGTGGCGCACCCGCAACGGGGGCTTCAGCTCCATCGACCAGCTGATGGAGGTTCAGGGAATCGGTCCCGCCCGTTTCGAGTCGTTGCGCGCCCAGGTTGTGCCCTGATGGGCGCGGCCGGGGGCGGACGCGTGCACCTCGCCGCGATCTGAGCCCGCGCGGTGGGCCGCCCGGCGCTCGCACCCCTCGCCCTGCGCCTGGCGCCGCACGGGCTCGCGCTCGCGGTGATCGGCGGTCTCGTCTGCTCCCTGGCGTTCACCCCTCCGGTCCGGTGGGCGACCGCGGCGCTGTTGCTGTCGGGCCTCGGCGCGGGGGCGGCGGGGCGCGGACGTCGCGCGGGGACGGCCATGGCGCTGATCGCGCTCGCCCTCGGACTGGCGGGACTGGGCTGGGGCGCCGCGCGCCTCGACCGCGCGGCGCCGCAGGCGATCGAGACCTTCGGCTGGGGTGATGCGACCGTGGTGGTCGACACGCCGCCGGCACCCGATCGCCGGGGCCGCCAGCGCATGCGGGCGGTCGTCGAGACCATCGGCGCCCAGGCGGCCGACCCGGCGACCCGCGGGGCGCGCATCCTGCTGAGCCTGCCCGGTGGGCGAGCGGTGGCCGCCGGTGACCGTCTGCGCGTCGCCGGCCGTCTGCGCCCAGCGGTCGAAGCGGGTGATCCCGGTTGGTGGCGGGCCTGGCTGGAACGCCAGGGGATCTCCGGGCGCCTCGCCAGCGCCGGCGTGCGGCGGATCGGCCGGCGGGGTGGGCCGGCCGGCTGGCGGGACGTGTGGCGCAACTGGGCCACCGACCATGTCGCACCGGGGCTCGAGGGCGACACCGCCGGCCTCGTGCGCGGCATGGCGCTCGGCGGGGGAGCGCGGTTGAGCACGCGCACGGCGGACGATTTTCGCGATGCCGGCATCTGGCATCTGCTCGCGGTCTCCGGCCAGAACGTCACCGTCGTGTGCCTGGCGGTCCTCGCCGTGCTGCGGGCATTGGGGCTGGCGCAACGGCCGGCGCTGGTCCTGTCGGGGGTGGTGATGGGCGCCTACGTGCTGGCCTGCGACGGCGGCGCCTCGGTCGCACGGGCGGGAACCGTCGGGGCGCCGGCGCTGGTGGGGGAGCTGCTGGAGCGCGAGCGCGATCCCTGGTTGACGCTGCTGGTCCGCCTGGCCCTGCTGCTCGCCTGGCAGCCGCGCGATCTGCTGGACCCCGGCCTTCAGCTCTCGTTCGCGGCGGTCTGTGGCCTGTTTGCGCTCACCGAACCGTTGGCCGCCCGCCTGCGCCCCTGGACCGGTCGGCGTCTGGCGCAGCTGGCGGGCGCCTCGCTCGCGGCCAGTCTCGCCACCGCCCCGGTGGTGGCCGGTCACTTCGGTCGCCTGTCGCTGATCGGCCTGCCGGTCAACCTGGTGGCGGTCCCGCTCGCGGCACCGATCGTGGTGATCGCGCTCGCCGGTTTGCCCGCCGGGGCGCTGTTCCCCCCGGCCGGCGCTCTGTGCGCGGCGCTGGCCGGGTGGGGCGGCCGCCAGCCGCCGGTCAGGTGCAGCCCGAC
>DAOKZF010000110.1:4660-6046 GCA_035325785.1 Miltoncostaeaceae bacterium | reverse complement strand
GCCAGAAGGGCGGCGGTAAGGGCGATCCTGCGCTTCATCGCGGCCAACCTAGGCGAACGGCCGCCGAATGGAAGTCGCAAGCCGGCAACTCACGAAGAGTTTTCCGCGCCGGAGGCCCCGGCACCCTCTTGCACCCGCGGCGAACGCGGCCGATCTTGGACCGCAGGAGGCCAGTGATGAATCTCAGCGGCAAGCTCCTGATCGCGATGCCCGGGATGGGCGATCCCCGCCTCCATGCACACGGTGCGCCCCGCCGGCCCCGCGAGCGTCACCGTGACGCGCGCCCCGCCGGGCGCCCCGATCTCGCCGACGCACAGCCGTCCGCCGACGCCGATCGTCCCTCCCCGGACCGTCGCCCCCGCCGACTCAACCGACATGTCACCGTCGACCACCACATCGGTGTTGTAGGTGCCCGGCCCGGTGATGGTCAGAGAGCCGGTCGCTTCCACCCGACAGGCCTGGGCGTGCCCCAGGCGTACATCGGCGCCGTCATCGGGGATCGCGTCCAGGCGGGCGAGCTCCTCGCCGAACCGGGCGCGCAGCGTGAGCAGTTCGTGCCGGTCCGGAGCGTCGTCCCGGGCGTCGGGACGCAGCGCCGCGGCGAGCCGTTGGGCCTGCGCGACCCGCTCGCCGGGTACGCCGGCCGCGTGGGCGTCGGCCTCCAGGGGTTCCACCACCGCCGCCCACGCGGCGGCCAGCTTCGGGAAACGTCGTTGCACCAGCAGCCCGAGCGCCGCGCGCTGGGTTCCCACCCCGCCGGCGGTGGCGCTCCCGGCGAGCAGCTGGCCGAGGGCGGCCTCCAGGTCGCACAGCTCCCGGTGGGGGCCCCGCAGCGCGTCGCGAACACGACGGCAGGCCGCCTGGCGCGCACCGACCACCAGGTGAGACCCGAGGCAGGCCCCGTTCACGGTGACGCCCCGCTCGGCGACGATGCTCGACCGCGCGACCATCCCGCCGATCACGACGTGATCGGAGGCCGAAATCCGGGAGCCCTCGCCCACATCGCCCTGCACGACGAGCGTGCCGTGAACCACCAGCTCGGTTGCGGTGGGGATCTCGCGGGCGCGCACCACCGAGTCGACGCCGATCCGCCCCGAGGCCAGCTTCGGCTGACCGTCGACGGTGGAGTGGGCCACCAACCGGCCGTCGCCCATGTCCTCGATCCGCGCGCCGTCTCCCGCCTCCAGGTCGGCGACCACCGCCGTCCGGGGAGGAATCGGCCCACCGGTGACATCGGTTCCGGGCGTTCCCTCGCGCGCGGGGGTGCGTTGCGCGATCGGGCTGCCCGCCGGAACGGTGAACAGCGAGTCGCGGGCCAGCTCGCCCGCGTGCACGAGCACAACCGTCCCGTGCACCGGCTCGCCGGGGGCCGTGGCCGACGCCACC
>DAOKZF010000110.1:257-4650 GCA_035325785.1 Miltoncostaeaceae bacterium | reverse complement strand
CGGCAGGCCATCGGCGGCGGCCACGGCACCCGCCAGGGCGCGTTCGTCGATGCCGTGCGTGACGCGCGCGCGCGTCAGGGCGGCCCGCGCCTGAGCCAGCTCATCCGCGCGCCGCGTCGGGTCGCGCTCGCCCTCCGGGGGCTCCAGATGCACCGTGATCGTCGCCCGCTGCGCATCGTCGGTGACCGCGACGGTGAAACTCACGACCGCCGCCGGCCCTGAGAAGTCCTCGCACCCGACCGCGCCGGGGGACTCGCCGGGGTGGTCGTGAACGCTCACCGGTCGGCTACAGGTCGCGTGCCTGGCCGCCGGCGAGACGCACGGTGGTCCGTCCGGTCGTCACATCGAGCCGCACCGTCCGCCCCCTGGTGCCACCGGTGTCCGCTGCGGCCACCGAGAACCCCAGTTTGGCCAGCACCTCGCGCACCGCGGCCTCGTTGCGTTCGCCGACGTTCAGGGTGCGCGCGCCGGAACCGGAGGAGAACATCTGTGCGCCCCCGGCGATCTTGACGATCAGCCGGTGTCGACGGGCGCCGAGGGCCTCGACCGCGGCCAGCAGGGCCGGGGGGGCCGTGTCGGCGAACTTGCCCGGCAGAGAGGCGTCCCCGCGCACCGCCGGCAGCATCACGTGCGCCAATCCTCCGACCCGGGCGGCCGGGTCGATCATCATCAGGCCGATACACGACCCCAACCCCAGGGCGGTCAGCACCTGACCGGGTGCGGCGCTCGCCTCGAGCCGCCCGAGCCCCACCGAGATGTCCGCCGATGAGGGGACGGCCAGCGTGGGCCCGGCCAACCCGATGCTCACGACGCCACCGCGCCCAACCCGAGCCGTTCCAGCACCGCCTCGAGCGCGACCGGGGTCGGGATGTACAGCAGGGCGCCCGCGGTCGGCTCGGCCGTGTCCGCGAAATCGGTTTCGATCAGCAGCGCCTGCGCGCTGGTTTCGGCCACGTCCACGACCGCGTCGGCCAGCAGGGCGAAGGCCATGTCGACCCCCACCGCGGGGGGTGTCGGCTCCATCATCAGGCCGGTGAACGACGAGAGCGCCCCGAGGTAGGCGCTGGTGAGGACGTTCCCCACCTCCTGGAGCGCCGAGAGGGCCAGCTCGTCGAAATCCGCCTCCAGCGCGGCATCCGGGTCGGGCGGCGGCTGCCCCATGAGGGTGGCCACCAGCGCGTGGGCCGCCGAGACGGGGATCATGATCACCACGCGCCCGGGGGCGTCGCCGGTGACCTCAAGCAACACGGCCACCACGGTGGTGTCGTCGCCTCCCACGCGCGCGGGAACATCCTCGACCGGCACCAGCGAGACCCGGGGCACGCCCAGGTCGATCCGGGCTCCGGTCATCTGCGAGAGGGCGGTCGCGGCGGTGCCGGCGCCGATGTTGCCCACCTCGGCCAGCGCGTCGAGCGCCTCCGGTCGGAGCGTTTCGCTCATCGGTCAGGCCTCCCCGGCGGCGCCGAGCGCGGTGATGTCGATGATCAGGGCCACCGAACCGTCACCGAGGATCGTCGCGCCGGCGATCCCGAGCACGTCGCCCAGGTACAGCGGCAGTTGTTTGATCACGATGTCCTGCTGGCCCATCAGGCTGTCGACCACTACGCCGACGCGCCCGGAGGCGGTGTTCACCACGACCGCGTCGAGCATGTCGCGGTCGGTGCGGTCCGACGACAGTTGCAGGCGTTCGCGCAACCAGACCAGCGGGACGATGCTGTCGCGCAGCACCATGCAGGGCTGTTCGCCGGTGTTGTGCACGTCCTCGCGCGGCACCTCGACGATCTCCTCGATCGCCTCGATCGGCACCGCGTACACCTGCTCGGCGGCGCGCACCAGCAGGGCGCCGATGATCGCCAGGGTGAGGGGCAGACGGATGGTGAAGGTGGTGCCCTGTCCGATCTCGCTGGCGATATCGACGCTGCCGCCCAGCGACAGGATGCGCGCGCGCACCGCGTCCATGCCGACGCCGCGGCCGGAGATGTCGGTGGTGACCTCGGCGGTGGAGAACCCGGGGGCCATCACCAACTCGAACGCCTCGTTGTCGCTCATGTTGTCGGCGCGCTGCTGGTCGATGACGCCCTTGCGCACCGCGGACGCCCTCAGGGCATCGGGGTCCATTCCCCGTCCGTCGTCGCGCACCTCGATCACCACGCTGCTGCCGGCGTGACGGGCTTCGAGCACGACCGTGCCGGTCGGATCCTTGCCAGCCGCCACGCGCGCCTCGGGGCCCTCCAGGCCGTGGTCGACCGCGTTGCGCAGCATGTGCACCAGCGGGTCGCCCAGTTCGTCGATCACCGTGCGGTCCAGCTCGGTGTCCTCGCCGACGATCTCGAGGTTCACCTGCTTGTTGAGGTTGTGCGCCAGGTCGCGCACCATGCGGGGGAAGCGCATGAAGACCGCCTCGACCGGCATCATCCGCACCCGCATGACCAGGTTCTGCAGGTCGCCGGTGACGCGACCGAGGTCCTCGACCGCGGCGCGGGTGGCCTCGTCGCCTCCGCCGGCCAACTGGGCCAGGCGGGTGCGCACGATCACCATCTCGCCCATCAGATTCATCAGGGCGTCGAGGCGGTCGGTGCCGACGCGCACGGTCGACGGCTGGCTGCGGGCGGGCGCCTTGCCGTTGGACGAGCCGGAGCCGCCGGCGCTCTCCCCCGCCTCGGCGCCGTTGGTGGCGGCCCCGGCGGGTGCGGCGGGCGGTGTCGCGGGCGGCGCGGTGACGGCCACGTCCGCCGGGTGGTAGGCGGCGGCCGGCGTCGCAACGGCCCCGACCGGGACGCTCGTCGCCTCGAGCGGCGCTTCGAGGGCCCGAACG
Source organism: Miltoncostaeaceae bacterium (assembly GCA_035325785.1). Classification (GTDB taxonomy): domain Bacteria; phylum Actinomycetota; class Thermoleophilia; order Miltoncostaeales; family Miltoncostaeaceae; genus JAVJSF01. The sequence goes on along the minus strand of DAOKZF010000110.1, from coordinate 1,835 downwards.
GCGCACGAGGCGATCTCGCTCACGCGCATGACGGCGGTCTCGATCTCGTCCGGGTCCGCCTCGGTGGCGACCCAGAAGACCAGGGTCCCCTCGACCTCTTCCCGCTCGATCTCCTCGGTGGTCGGCTGGGAGCGAACGATGTCTCCCACCCGCTCCAGTTCGGCGTTGACCATGAAGGCGCGCACCGCGCGCAGCAGGCAGTCGTCGGCGAGGGTGATGGTGGCCTCGATCACCCGCAGGCCCTGTTCGGATGCCTGGGTGAGGATCATGCGCTCGTAGTCGCCCAGTTCCTCACCGGCCGGCGCCGGATCGGATGACTCATTCGGCGCGGGTCCGGCCGCGGGCGGGGCGACGGGAACCGACGCGGGAGAGGACGCCGACTCGGCGGCCACCGCCGCCAGGCGCTCGAGCAGCTGGGCCGTGTCGACCTCCTGGGTGTCGGAGGCGGCCACGCGGTCGACCATCTCCTGGAGGGTGTCCAGACAGGCGAACAGGGCGTCGGTGACCGCGGGGGTGATCGGATGCCCCCCGGTGGGTCAGGCCGGCCATCGCGGCGAAGCCCATCGTGGCGCTCATGCCCTTGAGCGAATGCGCCACCCGAAAGACCGCCGTCAACGGCTCGCGATCGGCAGGATCGCGCTCCATGTCCAGCAGCGACGCGTTCAACAGTTGCAGGTTCTCGCGGCTCTCATCGAGGAAAAGCCCGAGGTACTCAGAGACGTCCACTGGAATCTCCCGCCGTCGCATGAAATCGACCGCCCGAACTGAACGAATGGGTGGTGTCAATCACGCTGTTCGTCCGTAACGTGCTCTCACAGTGACCTCATCGGCCCGGACAGGGAAGGCTTGAGAAACATGCATCGCCCGATTTCTTCGCGCACCGTGCACAGCACCTCACCCGGCGCCCTGTCCTCTCTGTCGGAGGTGGTCGAACGGGAGCTGCGCGCCCTGGGGGCCGATCGGCGCCCCGTGGTCTTCGCCTGCATCGGCACGGACCGCTCCACCGGAGATGCCCTGGGACCGCTGGTCGGCCAGCGCCTGGAGCGGCTGGGGCACGATCGGGGCGATGTGGTCGGCACGTTGGCCGAACCGCTGCATGCGCTGAACCTGGCCCAGCGGATCGGGCCGCGGATCGCCGAGCGCCCCCGACCGTTGGTGGTCGCGGTCGATGCCGCGTTGGGGTCGCTCGATGCGGTCGGCAGCGTCAGCGTGCGTCCGGGAGGGCTGCGCCCGGGAGAGGGCGTGGGCAAGGATCTTCTCCAGGTGGGGGAACTGGCGATCGCGGCGACCGTGAACGTGCGCGCCGGAGCGCTCGACACCCAGGTGCTGCAGTGCACGCGCCTCTTTCTGGTGCAGGAGTTGTCGGAGCTGATATCGGGTGCCTGCTGGTGGGCGCTGCGCAGCATCCGCCGCGACGCCGACGCCGGGCAGGGCGCGCCGGCGCGGCGTCTGGAGGTGGTGGCCTGAGGGTTCGTCCCCCGCGCGCCGGCCCTCAGGCCAGCAGGGTTTCGCCCAGGAATCCGCCCGCGGCGGGGACGCCGGGCAGGGCGAAGAAGAACCCGCCGCCCTCGGCGCGGA
>DAOKZF010000110.1:0-247 GCA_035325785.1 Miltoncostaeaceae bacterium | reverse complement strand
CCGTTGCACCGCCAGGAACCCGTCGTTCAGCGAGCTCTGATAGCAGGCGAAGGCGAGTCCCTGATCGAGGTTGCCGGCGGCGTCCCACCCGCGGGTGTACGAGAAGCCTCGACGCAGAATGCGGTTCTTTTCGGTGGCGGGGGTGCGCGGGTTGGCGAGGCGAATGTGGGAGTTGAGGGGCGTGATGGCGCCGGTCGGATCGGCCGCGTAGTCGGGAACGTCGGTCTCGTGGCGGCCGTCGAGCGGT
>DAOKZF010000109.1:0-6046 GCA_035325785.1 Miltoncostaeaceae bacterium | reverse complement strand
AGAACGTGGCGGGTGGTACCGCGGAACACCGGTGGCGATCGGGGCGGCGGCGCTCTGTTCTCTGGCGCTGGCCGGGTGCAGCGCCTCGGTGAGCGTGGGCGGCGACCCCGAGTTGAAGGGCTCCGAGATCGCCGGCACGATCAAGACTCAGTACGCCGTGCGCACCAATGGGCTCACGCTCAGCGAACTCACCTGCCCCGACACCAAGGGGGCGGTGAACGCCGCCTTCACCTGCAACGGGCGCAACAGCAGTGGGGTTGAGTTGGAGATCAGCGGCACGATCACCGCGATCGACACGCAGAATGACCGCGCCTCCTACGACTGGAAGGTGACGCGCGGGATCGCCCCGGGCGAGCTCTACGAGCGCGCCGTCGTCGACGTGCTGCGCCAGCAAACCGATGTGGCCGCCACGGAGGTCAGCTGCCCGGCGCGGATCACGGTCGTCGTTGGCGCCAAGCTCTCGTGCACGGTGGGGACCGACGACGGACGGACCATTCCGATCACGCTCGAGTTGACCGACCTGGACGGCGGCTTCCGGGTGACCGACCGCTGAGAGCCGTCGGGGAGCGCCGCGCACGGCGCTCCCCGACCCGGTGGTGGGCGCCCTCAGGCGGCGCCCACCACCCCGGTCCGCGACTCAGCCGCAGCCGCTGGTCGCACCGCAGGTGCGGCAGGTGAGGCAGGTGCCCGAGCGCACCATGTCGGCGCTGCCGCACGAGGTGCAGGTCTGTCCGGTGCTGCCCAACACCAGCCGCGAGTCACGCGAGCGCTTCACGACGCCGAACGCGACCGCGGGCCGGCCGTCGCCACCGGCCGGCGCCGCCACCTGGCCGAAGGCCAGCTGGTTGTCGGGCCCCTCGACGCCGTCCGGTTCCTCCTCGAGCGGCGCGCCCTCGCCGGCGGGCAGGACGCCCGCAATCCGCTGGTCCTCCTCGGAGAGGAACTTGGAGGCCATCCAACGGGCCAGGTAGTCGACCACCGAGCGGGCCATCGGGATGCGCGGGTTGCCGGTGAACCCGGACGGTTCGAAGCGGTGGTCGATGTATTTCGAGATCAGGCTCTCCACCGGCACACCGTGCTGGAGGGCCATCGACCACGCGATCGCCACCGAGTCCATCAGGCCTGAAACGGTGGAGCCCTGCTTGCTCATCTTCACGAAGATCTCGCCGGGGGCACCGTCCTCGTACAGACCGACGGTGATGTAGCCCTCTTGGCCCCCCACGCTGAACTTGTGGGTGAGCGCGGCGCGGTCGTCGGGCAGCCGGCGGCGGATCGGCCGGGCGGCGGAATCGTCGGCGGTCGCCTGCTCCTTCTTCTCGGAGGTCGACAGCGGCTGCACCCGCTTGGAGCCGTCGCGGTAGATCGCGATCGCCTTCAGCCCCAGGCGCCAGCCGAGGGTGTAGATGTCGGCCACGTCCTCGACGGTCGCGTCGTTGGGCAGGTTGACGGTCTTGCTGATCGCACCGGAGATGAACGGCTGCACCGCGGCCATCATCCGCACGTGCCCCTCGGGGGCGATCGTCCGTCCGCCGGGCACGCCGAAGGCGCAGTCGAACACGGGCAGGTGCTCGTCGTGCAGGCCGGGCGCGCCGGCGATCGCCCCGGTGGTGTCGATGTGGGTGAGGATCAGGTTGCGCGCGTTGTCGGAGTAGCCCAGCGAGGTGAGGGCCCGCTCCACGTCGGTGTTCACCAGTTTCATGTAGCCGCCGCCGACCAGCGTCTTGTAGCTGACCAGCCCGATCGCCGGCTCGATGCCGGTGGTCTGCGCATCCATCATGAAGCTGATCGTGCCGGTGGGGGCGATCACGCTCACCTGGGCGTTGCGGTAGCCGGGCGCACCGATGCGCGCCTCGGACTGGCCGAGCGCCACGGCGTCGTCGAGCGCCTGGGAGGCGGCGGCCCGCAGTTCACCGTAGCCGGGGTGGCTCGTCTCGGCGGGCAGGTCGAGCACCGCGTCGCGGTGCATCCGCACCACGCCGTCCTGGGCCTCCCGGTCGGCAGGGTAGCCGTCGTAGGCGCCGACCCGAGCGGCCATGCGCGCCGACTGGGCGTACGCCTCGCCCTGCATGAGGGCGGTGATCGCACCGGCCCACGCGCGCCCCTCGTCGGAGTCGTACGCCAGCCCCTGGCACATGAGCAGCGAGCCGAGGCTGGTGAAGCCGAGCCCCAGCTGGCGGAAGGCCCGGGCGTTCTCGCCGATGCGCTTGGTGGGGTAGCTGGCCGGGGTGACCACGATCTCCTGGGCGGTCAGCACCACGCGCACGGTGTGGCGGAAGTCCTCGATGCGGAACGTGCCGTCGTCGTTGAGGAACTTCCTCAGGTTGAGCGAGGCCAGGTTGCACGCCGAATCGTCGATGTGCATGTACTCCGAGCAGGGGTTCGACCCGGAGATCCGCCCGGCGTTGGGGCTGGTGTGCCAGCGCTGAATCGTGTCCTCGTACTGCACGCCCGGGTCGCCGCAGGCCCAGGCGGCCTCGGCGATCTCGTTCAGCAGTTCGCGCGCCGGCAGCTCGGCGGCCGGACGGTGGTCCTTGACCGTGTGGGTCTGCCAGGGGCGGTTCTCCTCGAGCCGGCGGAAGAAGTCGTCGGTGAGGCGCACCGAGTTGTTGGCGTTCTGGAACTGGATCGAGCGCCAGGCGTCACCGTTCAGGCCCAGGTCGTAGCCCATCTCGCCCAGGGCGTAGGCCTTGGCCTCCTCGTGGGCCTTGCAGCGCACGAATTCGAGGATGTCGGGGTGGTCGCCGTCGAGGATCACCATTTTGGCCGCCCGGCGGGTTCCGCCGCCGGACTTGATCGACCCGGCGCCCGAGTCGGCCCAGCGCATGAAGCTCACCGGGCCCGAGGCCTGGCCGCCGTTGGACAGCGCCTCGCCGTCGCCGCGCAGGTTGGACAGGTTCACCCCGGCGCCGGAGCCGCCGCGGAAGATCTCCGATTCGGAGGCGATCCACCGTTGGATGGACGGCATCGTGTCGTTCACCGACAGGATGAAGCAGGCCGAGGCTTGGTTGACCTGCGGTTCGTCGCGTCCGATCGGCGGGTCGTCGACGTCGAGGATCCGGTCGGCGTCGGCTTCGCGCGCGGCCACCGACACGCCGCAGTTGAACCAGACCGGCGAGTTGAAGGCCGCCTTCTGGGTGACCAGGATGTGGCGCAGTTCTTGGGCGAAGGTCTCGGCCTCGTCGGCGTCGACGAAGTAGCCGCCCTTTTCGCCGTGGTAACGGATGGTGTCGACCACCCGGTCGATCACCTGGCGCAGGCTGGTTTCGCGCCGCGGGTCGTCCATGCCATAGCGGAAGTATTTGGAGGCGACGATCCGCACCGCGGTGTCGGACCAGTCGAGCGGAAATTCACAGTCGTTCTGTTCGAACACGACCCGCTCGGGGGTGTCCCCCTTGGCGGGCTCGGTGATGCGGGCGTCGCGCGGACCCCAGGCGATCTCGTCGTAGGGGTGGATCGCGGGGGTGGTGAACCGCCGGGTGATCCCGAGCGCCCTATCGGTGAGGGTCAGTTCAGTCGCCATGGGGTTCGTCCGCCTCCTGGGCAGGGGTTGAGTGATGGCCGTTGCGCCCGCCGGGCAGCGCGCGCAGGGCGCCGCGCGAGGCGGATGGTCGGCCGGTCGCGGCCGGGTCCGCGAACAGGTTTTCGTCGAGGGGGTGTTGGCCGCGCGGCAGGGGCGGCTCGCGTTCCAGGCGCGCGAGCTCGTCCTCGAACTCCTCGACGTCCGCGAAGGCGCGGTACACCGAGGCGAAACGCACGTAGGCCACCGGGTCGATCTCCTTCAACCGCCGCAGGGCGAGCTCGCCGATGTGGGCGCTGCTCGCCTCCTGACGCAAACGGTTGCGCAGATCGGCCTCAATGTCACGCACCGCCAATTCGAGGGTGGCGGTGGGAACCTGACGCTTGTGGCAGGCCCGTTGCAGACCGCGCAGCAGCTTGGCTCGGTCGAAGGCCTGGCGTTCACCGGAGGATTTGACCACGATCAGCGGCATCTCCTCGCAGCGCTCGTAGGTGGTGAACCGCCGCCCGCAGCCCTGGCATTCGCGCCGGCGACGGATCGCGTCCTTCGCGTCGGCGACCCGCGATTCGACCACGCGATGCTCTGGGCTCTCACAGAAGGGGCACTGCATCCCGGAAAAACACTATCCCTAGTGGGGTTATCGACGGAGCGACACCATATTCGGTGTGCCGGCCCATCTTGGCCGCTCGTGCGTCCGGCCGCAAGCGCTCCCGCGCGAGAATCTTCCCGCACCCTGCGCAGATCCCACACGACCGCGAAATCTCACACGCCGGATGGCGCGTGAGACCGATGAGCATCACCCGAGAGCACCCGGTGCCGGTTCGCTCACCGACTTTCTCCATCGTCGAGCCGTTGGACGGGCACGAACGCGGCGAGTGGTCGTGGGTCTCTTGTGATGTCGTACTCACGGAGCAACGCGACGTATCGGCGCTTGTCGACGGCCCATTCATAGATTTCGGCGACCGCATCCTCATCCTGCGCGGCGAGAAAGACGAGGTCGGCCAATAGGCGCGTGGTTCGCCCGTTCCCGTCGACGAAACCGTGGATACGGACGGTCTCGGCGTGGACCGCGATACCAAGTTCACGAGGCGTCCAGTCGTCGGTGAACTCCCATCGGTAACGGATGCTGTCGAGCGAGCCGCGAAGCTCCACCGCAACGTGGGTCGGGTCGACACCGATGTTCAGGTCGCGCGTTCGGTACCGCCCCGCCCACGTCCACAGGTCGCCGTAGAGCTTCCGGTGCAGCTCTCGGAGAAACATGTCGGTGAGGAGGCCGTCGAGCGTGAGCCGACCGGCGACAACGTCGCCAAGAAGGGCGATGCTGACCTCGTCGCCAATCGCCTGTTCCGCCTCGTAGAGCTCGATCTTCGTCGGCTGATCGCCAAAGATCTCGCGCGCCCGTGAGGTGAGGGCGTCGGCCTCCTCAGACTCGAGCGGAGTCTCCCCGTAGCTTGGATCGACGCTCATCGCGCATGTTGTCTCCGTGCCGCAAGAAACCGCTCGACCCGTTCAGAACGCACCGTGTCCGGAGGGACCGAGCGGTTCTCCAACGCCGCCGATGCCCGAATGGAGCGCATCGCGGCCCGACGGAGCGCATCGTGCGTGACGTCCTTGCGCTTCATGTGCTCACCTCCGACCGAATCGCGGATCACTCCCATTCTAGTGGGCGACCGTCCGTCTGACGATCACCGAGTTGCCCGTCGAGCGCCCGCGCGATGCGGCCCGATGAGCGCATCGGAACGACTGGATCACGTCGAGTGTCGCGTCCCCCTCAGTCCCCGGGCGAGTCCGGGCCTCCGAGACCTCAGTCCAGGAAGGTGGCGTGCGTGAGCGGCCAGTAGATCACTTCGGCCTGGCCGATCACGTTGCCCAGCGGCACGAACGGGTCGCTCCACTGATGGGAATCGCACGAGTTGGGCCGGTTGTCTCCCAGCACAAACAGCGTGCCGGCCGGCACGCGAAACGTCCGCCGGTCGCGGCCGCCGTCCTGCACCGGGTTCGGCCCGGCGTTGTCCACCACCAACGGCGTGCCGTTGACCAGCGTCGGCCCGTCGCGAACCACCTCCACCGTGTCGCCGGGCAGACCGATCACCCGCTTCACGAACGGAATGCGGCTGTCGACCGGCTCGCCGCAGCTGGCGCGGGCCGCCTCGGTCGGCTGGAAAACGATGATGTCGCCGTGCGCGACATCCCGGAAGCGGTAGATCACCCGGTTGGCGATGATCCGGTCGTTCGCCTTGATGGTCGGCACCATCGACGGCGTCGGGATCTCATAGGGCTTCGCCACCGCCGCCTGAATCACGAACGCCAGCGCGATCGCGACCGCGACCGGCAGCACGACGTCCCGGATCAGGCGCCGCACGGTACCGCTCAGTCTCGGGCCGGCGGTTCGGGCCCGTCGCCCCCGTCGCGGTTCGCGTCGTCGGAACGATCATCGGTGTCGTCATCGTCGCCGGCGCGACGCGCCCACAGGCCCGCCCCGACCGCGATCAACCCGACGGCCACCGCCAACCCGATCCACCACCCCGC
>DAOKZF010000108.1:0-6082 GCA_035325785.1 Miltoncostaeaceae bacterium | reverse complement strand
ACCGACGCACCGCGCGCCGTACGGCTGTCGTTCCACCGGTGGGCGCGCTCGTCGGTAAGGACGTCCAGGTCGACGGCCGTCACGCCGTCCGTACACCGTGCGGGCAGGGAAGCCGGCGGTGACGGCGTACGGTTGGACATGAGTCAATCGATCATCACGGTGGCCGCCGCCAAGGGTGGGGTGGGCAAGACCACGCTGGCCATCGCCCTCGCCTCGTGCCTGGATGCGGTGCTGGTCGACCTCGATCACGAGGTCGGCGGCGCCACCGGCCAGCTCATGAGCCAACCGGCCAAGATCGGCACGGTGCTGGACGGCCTGCAGAGCGGGCGCCCACCCCGACCGTGGGCCGAGGAGTGGGGACGTCCGCTGGTCGCCGACACCGCCCCCGGGCATTCATCGGCCGCCGCGGGGGCGATCGCCGCCTCCGATCTGGTGGTGGTGCCCGTGCCGTTGGAGGTCGCCCCGATCCGCGCGTTGGCCGGGTTCCTGGATGAGTGGGCCGGCTATCCGGTGATGGTGGTGCCCACCATGGCCGCCCCGCGTCCGGCCCCCACCATGGTGCGTGAGTTGGCGCGCGTGGTCGGCGACCGGTACGTCGCCGAGCCGATTTCCGAACATCGATTCCTGCGTCGTCGCCTGCGGCGCACCAGTCTCGTGCTGGCTCCCGGAGCCGGTGCGGCCGCCTCGCGCGCGGTCGCCCAGTTCCGCGGACTGGCCCAGGAGGTGAACGAATGGCTGAACGCCCCCGAGGCCGTGGCCTCGACACGTTGAACGGCGGCGTCGTCCGGCGCTCGCGCACGGTGCCCGAGCCTCCGCGCCGGCCGGTGCCGATGGCTCAGGACGCGCCCGCGGCGCTCGCCGAGGTCGCGTCCGCCGTCGAACCCGCGCCGACCGCCGTCGCGCCGGCCCCCGCGTCGGTGCCGCTGACCACCCGCCAGCCCCTGCACCGTTTGACGGTCGACATTCGAGGCGACCTGGAGGAGCGCCTCTCGGACGTGCTCCACCTGATGCGCAAGTCGCTCGCCCGGCCGGCCACGCGCGTGGAGCTGATCGAACTGCTGCTCGCGGGTCTGCCGACCGATCGGGCCGGGGCACGGGAGCTGGCGCGCCAGATCGACCGCCGCCGCCGGGAGGACCCGCGCTGAGCGCCGCTCCCGCGGCGCGAGAGCCCGCCGTCAGTTTTCGTGCGCGTCGCCCACTCGCAGCGGGGCCCCGGGCACGATCGGCGGGCGCAGGATCTGGATCAGGCCCGGCAGCATGATCAGCGGCACGGCCAGCATCGCCAGGCCGATGTCCAGGCGGTCGCCCGCCAGGTAGAGCACCACCGAGATCGACACCTGCATGGTCACCGCCGCGATGAATCCGCCGGTGTTGGCCAGGCCGGTGGCGATCCCGGCGCGCTCGGGTGGGTTGTCGGCGCGGGCGATATCGAAGGCCAGCATCGCGGCGCTGCAGGCCGGTCCGGTCACCAGCAAGGCCGCGACGGCCACTGCCAGCGGCGATCCGCCCGGCCAGGCGAGCGCCACCAGCCACAGCCCCGCAACGCTCAGCGCAACCACCCGCACCACGCTCTCGCGCAGGTGGGGGGCCGAGGCCATCAGGCGCCCGAAGAGGGGAGACGAGAGGGCGCACAGGGCCACGCAGGCCAACAGCCAGGCCCGAGCGGTGCCCTCCGACAGATCGCGCGCCTTCACGAGATAGGGGTAGCCCCACAGGGCGGTGATCGCCACGAACGGCCCCATCAGGGTGAAGTGCGTCCAGAAGCCGCGCCGGGTGCCCGCCCGCGCCCAGGCGGCGCGCAGGTCGTGCGCAATCCCGGTGCGCCGCGGGCCGCCGGCGGGAGTGGGCACGCCCGCCGGGCGGTCGCGCACCACCACGATGCAGGTGACGGCCGCCACCAGGGTCAGCAGGCCGCTGCCGAGGAACACCGGCGTCCAGCCGAGGGCGTCGAGCGCCCCGCCCAAGGGGATCGTGGTCGCCAACTGACCGACGGCGCCGGCGCCGGCGGTCAGCAGGGCCAGCGGCGCGTAGTGGCGGGGGGCGAACCAGCTCTGGGCCAGGCGCAGCACGCAGAGGAAGATCAGCGCGTCGCCGGCGCCGATCAGCGCGCGCGCCGCCAGCGCCAGTACCGCATCGTGGGTGATCCCGAAAAGGCTCTGGCCGATGCCCATCCCCACCAGGCCCAGGGTGAGGGTCCAGCGGGGGCCGATCCGGTCGACCAGGATCCCCGCCGGGATGATCATCGCCAGGTACAGGAACAGTTGCAGGGCCGAGAGCAGCGCGATCGTCTCGACCGGCAGGCCGAACCGCTCCGACGCGTCCAGCGAGGCCACCGCCAGGCTCATACGGTGGAACATCGCGATCACGTAGAAGCCCGCCGCGCTGCCCCACACCAGCCAGGGCGAATGCAGGCGGGCGAGTGGCGAGGAACGCGGATGCGGCGGATTCACCCGGCATGTATAGCCGATTGCCCGGCCGCTCCCCGGCGACCCGCGGGTGGGTCGATCCCGGGATTCGTCACGTACCCTGTGACGAATGCGGCTGATCGTTGCGACCTGTCAGGTGGACTACGCCGGGCGCCTGAGCGCCCACCTGCCGATGGCCACCCGCGTGCTGATGTTCAAGGCCGCCGGATCGGTGCTCATCCCCTCCGACGGCGGCTCCTACAAGCCGCTCAACTGGATGTCACCCCCCTGCACGTTGAGCGAGGGGACCGCCGACGACGGCCGGCGGGAGTGGACGGTCACCTCCCGCGCGGGTGACACCCTGCGCATCCTGGTCGACGAGATCCACCACGACGCCCTCCACGAGCTGGGCGTCGACCCGGGCCTGCAGAAGGACGGGGTCGAGAAGCACTTGCAGGAACTGCTGGCCGAACACCCCGAGACGATCGAGCGGGGACTCACCCTGGTGCGGCGCGAATACGCCACCGCGATCGGCCCGGTCGATCTGATGTGCCAGGGGGCCGACGGCGCGGCGGTGGCGGGGGGGGGGAAACGCCGGGGCGAGATCGCCGGGGTGGAGCAACTCACCCGCTATCTCGACCTGCTGCGCCGCGACACCCGCCTGGGCGACGTGCGGGGCATCCTGGCCGCCCAGGAGATCAGGCCGCAGGCGCGCACCCTGGCCGCCGATCGGGGCATCGGCTGCGCTCTGGTCGACTACGACCGCCTGCGCGGCCTCGACGACCCGGCCTGGCGTCTTTTCTGACGCCGCCGCCCGCCTCGCCGGCGACGGTGGCGGCATCTCAATTTTTCCGCCGGGCGGCCGATGAGGGCGGTATGACCACCACCGCTCCCCTCCCCGCCGACTACGTCCGCTTCATCGACGGCATCCACACGGTGTGCGACATCGACCTGCGCCACTACCGGCCGGGGCAGATGGAACGGCGCCTGCGCACCTTCGCCGAGCGCTCCGGCCACGCCGATCTCGACGCCTACCTCGCCGCGATCCGCCGCGACCAGACCGCCCGCGCCGAGTTCTTGGACCGCATGACCATCAACGTCTCGGAGCTGTTTCGCAACCCCGAGCGCTTCGTCCAGCTCGAGAAGGAATACCTGCCTCAACTGGCGGCCACCTCCACCCGCGGGCTGAAGGTGTGGAGCGCCGCCTGCTCCTACGGGGCCGAGCCGTATTCGCTGGCGATCCTGGTGAACGAGCTGTATCCGAAGGCGCGCCACGAGGTGCGCGGCGCCGACCTCGACGCCAACGTGCTGGCGCGCGCCCGCGAGGGCATCTTCAACCGTGCCGACATGCGCAACGTCACCGCCGAACGGCGCGCGCGCTGGTTCACCGACACCGACGACGGCGGCGCCCGCGTGAGCGAGGAGCTGCGCCGCGCGGTGAAGTTCGAGCAGATGGACCTGCTGAAGGACCGCTACCCGACCAACCAGGACCTGATCCTCTGCCGCAACGTGGTGATCTACTTCACCGCCGAGGCCAAGCGGTTGATCTACGACAGGCTCCGGGCGGCCCTGCGGCCCGGCGGTATCCTGATGGTGGGTTCCACCGAGAGCATCGCCGACGCCGAGGAGAACGGCTGGGAGAAGGCCGGCACCTTCTTCTACCGGCGCCCCTGACCGACGCTCGGCCGGACGCGATCCGGCGGGCGGTTCGCGCGCGTGGGCGGGTCGACGAGGGGCGTCAGGTGAGGGCGACCGAAGTTCATATGTTTGGGTAATCGAAGTTTCCGTATTATGGGCGCGCATTCGGCCTCCCCATGGCCGCGACCCACTCGGAGACCCAGATGACACGAACCCGCACCGCCCTGACCGCCCTCGCCTGCGCGGTACCGTTGGCCTTCGGCCTGTCCGCCTGCGGCGACGACGGAACGAGCGCCGACACCGCCGGCGAGACGGCCACGGCTCCGGCGCTCAGCGTGCCCGCCGACACCGCCGAGCGCGTCGACCGGGCGGTCGCGGTCTACACCGTGTGGGCGAACGGTCAGGTCGACCGGATGATCGCCGACACGCGTGTCCTCACCGACGCCGTGCGGGCGGGTGATCTCACGCAGGCCCAGGCCGCCTACGCCACCAGCCGCCAGGGCTGGGAGCGCATCGAACCGATCGCCGGGCTGGGGGAGGACATCGACCGCAAGGTCGACATGCGCGTCGAGCAGTTCGAAAGCGTCACCGATCCCGAGTTCACCGGCTGGCACCGCCTCGAATACCTGCTGTTCGATCGGCAAACCACCGCGGGAGCGAAGCCCTTCGCCGACCGGCTCGACGCCGACCTGGCCGGGCTGAAAAAGCAGTTGGCCACGATCGACGTGCCCGCCGGGGATATGGCGATCGGCGCGGCCGAACTGATCGAAGAGGTGGTCAACGGCAAGATCACCGGCGAGGAGGACCGCTACTCCAAGACCGACCTGTGGGACATGAAGGCCAATGTCGAGGGCGCCGAGAAGATCGTGACGCTCCTCACCCCGGCCCTGACCCTGGCCGACCCGGAGCTGCTGGCGAGCATCAGCAGGGGCTTCATCGCCGTCGACGCATCCCTGAACGAACTGCGCTCCGGCGACGGCTTCGTGCCCTTCTGCCCGGAGAACGACCAATACCCGTCGCCCCTGTGCACCACCACCACTGTGAGCGCCGAGCAGCTCGACCGCATGAAGACCCAACTGGGCGCGCTCGCGGAGGACCTGGCGAAGGTCCCCGGCGCCCTGGGGATCTCCTGACATGACCGAGGCGCACGGTGAGGGCCGTTTCTCGCGCAGGGCGCTGCTGCTGGGAGCCGCCGGCGCCGTGGCCGGCGGGGGGCTGCTGGCCCCCGCCTGCGGGTCCACCGGGGAGGCCGCCGACGCCTCCCCCGCCGGCCCGGCGCGTTTCGTCGACTTCCACGGACCCCACCAACCGGGAATCACCGGCGAGTCGACCGCCTGGACGGCGGCGGCCGCCTTCACCGTGGTCGGATCGGGGCGGGCGTTGCTGCGCGACACGCTGCGTGAGCTCTCCGACGAAATCGACGGCCTGATGGGCGGCCGCCCGATCACCGTGCGCGATCCGTCCTATCCCCCCGACGACTCCGGCCTGCTCGGAACGGAGCCGGCCCCCGACGACCTGTCGATCGTGCTGAGCGTCGGGTCGTCGCTGTTCGACGACCGCTTCGGCCTGGCCGGGCGCGCCCCGCGCGAGCTGACCCGCTTGCGACCGATGATCAACGATGTGCTCGACCAGGCCCGCTGCCACGGTGACCTGCTGCTGACCGTGCAGGCGCGCAACATCGACACCGTGGTGTTCGCGCTGCGCCAACTGATGCGCCGCACCCGCGCCACCCTCACCTTGCGGTGGGTGATCGACGGTTTCAACCGCGCCGGGCGGCCGGGACATCGCAGCACCGGCTCACCGCGCAACCTGCTCGGATTCGTCGACGGCACCGCCAACCTCGACGTCGCCGACCGGCGTGTGATGGACGATGTCATCTGGGTGGGCTCCTCATCAGGCGAGCCGGAGTGGGCCACCGGCGGCAGCTACCACGTGCTGCGGGTGATCCGCATGTTCGTCGAGCGCTGGGACCGCGTCTCGCTGACCGAGCAGGAGCGGATGTTCGGTCGACGCAAGGCCGACGGTGCACCGCTCGACGG